>JBALXO010000057.1:23829-25126 GCA_036960615.1 Cocleimonas sp.
AATTTCTACCCAGAGTTTAGTTTTCGCACCACCAAAGCCTTTTATTTCGACGTTTTTGACTTTCAGTAGATCTTCCTTACTTTCCACACCTTTTAGAGCTGCTGCAATATGCTCATCTGTCACGTGTCCCCTGACCCAAATTTCGTATACCTTGATGCAATTTCCAGGTCTGGTCAACGCCTCGCCAATTTTGCCGTTAGTGGTGAATAATAGAAGCCCCTTAGATTCCAGATCTAGGCGTCCGATAGGCATCCACCCGTCATTAAAAACCCAATCAGGCAAAAGATCATAGACTGTTTTCCGTCCACGTTCGTCAGAGCGTGTTACTACATAGCCCTTAGGCTTATTGAGTGCTAACAGTATTTTCGAATCATTCGTTACTTTATTCATTAAGTAATATAGTCATTAGGTATTTCTGTCGATTCTATAAATCAAGATTGCTTACAGTAAGCTAGATTAGTGTAAATGGCTTGTTTTATCTTTACTAGTGACACCCCCTACTTTTTGGGTGTTTTACCTTATTCGTAAACTGTACGAAATAAAATAATCCAGCTCCGGCAAGACCACTGTACATATAGAATTTATAGTGAAATAAGCTAAAGCTTCCTTGTAACAAGGATTTAATTAGAATTCCTAGGCCTATATTGATTGGTGTAAATGACATATATTCCTTTGAATGTTTTATAGATCTTGAAGATGTTAGTTAGACTAAATTTAAGCTCAAGAAATAATGGAAGAATCCAGATCTTCTGTATAAGGTCAGTTATTTATCAATGTTCAAGCGAAGAGCAAGGTCTTTATCAAAAGCTGCCGCATCAAACCACATTTCATTATCTATATAGTAGTTTTTAACTGCTGCGGCGAGTTTCTTTAATTCAACGACGCTACCTCTATCTCTAGCTTTCTGATCGGGAACCATCTCAGCCATCTCTCGATAACGCCAAGATAATGAGGGTGTCCGCGGATCGGCGATGCTATCAAACATTTTCTCGCGTATTTTCTTTGGCTCATGCGCGTCGGGGTTAGGAATAAAGGAATCGATAATTGACGGCTCATTCACGTAAATCGTTTTGCCTACGTGTTTGCCACCTCCGGGGACTTTCTCGCTGGTAATGGGGTCGCTAGAACTTAAAACTCGGTATCCTGCTGGACGATTTTGATCAAGCAAGCGAGACACAATATTAGGTTCTGTTACCGCAAGTGCTTTGCGATCGATGGGATACAACAAACTAGAAAAGAACTGCGAGTCTAGACTAATGGTAAGTGACTTTGCCCACTGCCTGTCGCCGGCCCGTGG
>JBALXO010000058.1:0-1470 GCA_036960615.1 Cocleimonas sp.
TTAGAAAAATCCAACCGAGATAACTTCCTAATACTGTCTCTAAAGGCATGATCAAACCAACTTCAGGTGCAGGCATATAGCGTGGACCAAGAGTGATTAAAGCGAATGCGATAGAGATAAAGAAACCACCAAATATTAAATATGGAATCGCATTAACCGACAAGGTGAAAGTAGTGCTGGTTGCGATGACGAAAGGAATTGATATTAGCGAGGCGATTATGCCACTAACGGCCATCGCAGGAACCATGTTAATAGCTTTATAACGGCGCGTAAGAGTAAAGCTTATAGCCATCAGTATTGCTGAACCAAAAGCGCTAAAATCACCAAAGAAATTTCCTGAAGCGAAGCTTTTTGACATGATAGCTGCAATCGCACCGATGATGATTATCATCGCAATCCATGTAATCAATTTGATTTTTTCTTTTAAAAATATCCAACTGAAAAGCGCAGCAAACATCGGTGAAGTACTAATAATAACCAGTGTGTTTGAGATACTGGTATTTTGAATTGCTGATGTAAAACATAGGGTGCTTAAAGCAAAAATAAAAGCGATTAGTAGTCCGGGCTTTCCGATTTTAATGAATTGCTTAATGGTCTCTTTGCGATACATGATTAACATCAACAATGAAATACCCACACACAAAGAGATGCCTCGCCAGAACATTACAGTTAATGTATCTGCGTTTAATAAACGCAGTAATATGGCATCTGGGCTAAGAATAATAACCCCCAATGTAGTGATGAGGATGCCTTTTAGGTGATCAGAGATTTGCAAAGTATTGGTTCGCTTGCTTTGAGTTTGATGGAGCTGGATTCTCGCTTATATTTCCTTGAAAAGCGAAATTTCATTTAGCTTGGTGTGTTAATTTTTCGTAATAACAAATATCAACGAAAACACCTGAAAAGGTCGGGATGTCTTTAAATTCTCTAAGTTACTTGGCCTGCACACCAACCAGAAGCCCAAGCCCATTGGAAGTTATGTCCACCTAAATGACCAGTTACATCAATTGCTTCACCAATGAAATATAAGCCTTTTTGGTTTTTAGCTTCTAGAGTTTTAGATGATATTTCATTGGTATCGACACCACCCAAAGCAACTTCAGCAGTTCTCATGCCTTCAGTGCCTGATGGCGTAATCTGCCAGTTCTCTAGTTGTTGAATTAGTTGTTCAAATTGCTCGTCTTTAAAACTTAAAAGAGTCTTTCTTTCAAATTCAAGATTGATGGCTAGTTCGCAGATTTTAGCTACAAAGCGTTTCGGTAATTTGTAACCGAGAACGGTTTTGAGTTCGGCTTGCGGATGCTCTTTTTGTTGATCTTTGAGCCAGCTAAATAAATCAAATTCAGGAAATAGATTGATATTGATACTATCGCCTAATTCCCAGTACGATGATATCTGCAGAGCTGCTGGACCGCTAATACCTCGATGAGTGAACAATATATTTTCTTTAAAAGACACCCCCCCACTTTT
>JBALXO010000058.1:1570-10419 GCA_036960615.1 Cocleimonas sp.
GGGCCGCCAGTGGCGATGACCAAAGCTTCACATTGGTAATCGGTTTGAGGTGTTTCGACTATGTAGGTCGGCGTTTCGTTTTGATCGTGTTTAATCGCAATGACTTCTTCGTTGAGTTCAATATCTACACCAAATCGATTGCATTCATCGACCAGCATTTGCACGATCGCTTTTGATTTTTGATCGCAGAATAATTGACCAAGCGTTTTCTCTGTCCAACTCAATCCATGGCTTTCAACTAAGCTGATAAAATCCCATTGGGTATAACGCGATAGGGCAGATTTACAAAAGTGTTCGTTATGAGATAAGAAGTTTTCCGAATCAGTAAACATATTGGTAAAGTTACAGCGTCCGCCACCAGAGATCAGAATTTTTTTCCCAACCTTATCGGCTTTTTCAATTATCAGAACGCTTCTGTCGCGCTTCCCAGCTTCTATCGCGCACATCATACCTGCAGCGCCTGCGCCTATTATAATGACATCATAGTTTTTCATGATTGTAGATACTTGAAAAAGTGAATAGACCATTGTAACTAAAGTATTATAAAGTCTCATCTAATTAACGCACATTTACGTATGCTAATAACGACGTAAGTTGAATATACGGATTAAAGGATAAATATGTTTAGTAGAATTAAAGAAGATATCTCGTGTGTTTTCGACCGCGACCCATCAGCGCGTCACACCTTAGAGATAATTACGACCTATCCAGGAGTGCATGCGATTATCATGCACCGTTTTAGTCATGCCGTATCAAACAAAGGTTTTAAATGGTTAGCTCGAGTGATGTCTAATATTGGGCGGTTTCTTACTGGTATCGAGATTCATCCTGGAGCTAAAATAGGGCGACGCTTTTTTATTGATCACGGTATGGGTATTGTAATAGGTGAAACAGCTGAGATTGGTGATGATTGTTCGCTTTATCATGGTGTGACTTTAGGTGGCACAAGTTGGAATCCTGGTAAGCGTCATCCAACCCTAGGTAATAATGTAGTGGTAGGTGCTGGTGCAAAAATTCTTGGGCCTATTATGGTAAATGATGGAGCGCGCATTGGCTCGAATGCGGTAGTGGTTAAAGAAGTACCTTCGGGCGCTACTATTATCGGAGTTCCTGGCAGACAGATCGTGAGGCGTGAAACTGATTCAGGGGAAATTGCAGAAAAGCGTGAGGAAGTTGCCGAAATGATGGGTTTTGATGCCTACGGAGCAACTCAAGATATGCCCGATCCTGTGGCAGATACCGTCAACCGCATGCTTGATCATATTCACGCGATGGATGACCGCATGGATAAAATGTGTACACAATTACACCATCTTGGTAGCGATGTGGATTTTGGGCCAATACCTTCGTTAAAAGATCTTGAAATGATTGATTGTGGAAAGAAGAAAAAGCCCTAAAACCATTTAAATATTAGGTAAATAGTCACTATTAAATAATTAATATTTAGCGTATCTATCTGAAATTAATAATAAATATATGATTTTACGGATTCCCTATAATAACCTAGTAAAGTTCTTGGTTATTATTCTTGACTAAATTGGTTGGTTATTTTAATATTTTCATATCGAAAGTATTGAAATTTAATTAGTGAGCCCCATTTTTATATTGTCGCGAGTTAACTTTTATACACCACCATAATCCTATATTAGAGCAGAAAAATGAAATTAACGACAAAAGGCCGCTACGCAGTTACTGCAATGATCGACCTATCGTTGAACGATAAGGAAGGACCTGTATCTCTGTTGGAAATATCTGAACGACAAAGCATTTCGCTTTCTTATTTAGAACAATTATTTTCAAAACTTCGTAAAGAAGGTTTGGTAAATAGTATGCGTGGGCCTGGTGGTGGATACAGCTTGAGTCGCCAACCAGAAAAAATCGCTATATCGAGTATTATTTTAGCGGTTGATGAAAATTTAGATGTGACTAGTTGCGGCAATGCTGCTGCTGGTTGTAATGAAGATAATAAACGTTGTTTAACACATAACTTATGGATGGATTTGAGTAACAGAATCCAATCGTTTTTAGATGACATTTCCCTACAGGATATGATGGATAAAAGTGATGTGCTGGAAGTTGCTAGCCGCCAAAATGCAAAACGAAAAGAAGTTAAAATTAATTTGCCGGATGCAATGTAATCACTGACTTTGGTTATTAGCCCAATTAAGAATATTAAAACAGGATAAATCATGAGTAACGCAAGAAAACCAATTTATATGGATTATTCATCTACTACACCTACAGACCAACGTGTAGCAGATAAGATGGCACAATACTTAACAGTAGATACTGCCTTCGGTAATCCAGCATCTAGCAGTCACACATTTGGTTGGGATGCAGACGTAGCAGTTAAAACTGCACGTAAACAAGTTGCAGATTTAATCAATGCAGATCCACGCGAAATCGTTTGGACGAGTGGCGCAACTGAAGCAAATAACTTAGCCATTAAAGGCGCAGCACATTTTAATACACGCAAAGGTAAGCATATTGTAACGTCTAAAACAGAGCATAAAGCTGTATTAGATACATGTCGCCAATTGGAACGTGAAGGCTTTGAGGTTACTTACCTTGATCCAATGGATAACGGTTTGATTGATCTTGAAGTGCTAAAAGCAGCTTTGCGTGATGACACAACCGTTGTTTCGATCATGCACGTTAATAATGAAATTGGTGTGATTCAAGATATCGCAGCAATCGGTGAGATCTGTCGCGAAAGAAAAATCATCTTCCATGTTGATGCAGCTCAAAGCACAGGTAAATGTCCAATCGATTTGGAAGTGTTAAAAGTTGATTTGATGAGCTTTTGTGCACACAAAACTTATGGGCCTAAAGGCATCGGCGCGTTATATGTACGTCGTAAGCCACGTGTTCGTATCGAAGCACAGATTCACGGTGGTGGACATGAGCGCGGAATGCGTTCAGGTACGTTAGCAACGCATCAGATCGTTGGAATGGGTGAATGTTTCCGTATTGCTAAAGAAGAAATGGCAACAGAGAACGATCGTTTATTAATGCTTCGTAATCGTCTTTACGATGGTTTTAAAGATATGGAAGAAGTGTACGTAAACGGTGATTTAGAGCAACGTGTAGCAGCTAACCTAAACATCAGCTTCAATTTTGTTGAAGGTGAAAGCTTAATGATGTCACTTAAAGATATCGCGGTATCTTCAGGTTCTGCTTGTACCAGCGCTTCACTTGAGCCTAGCTATGTATTACGTGCCTTAGGCCGTAATGATGAGTTAGCACACAGTTCATTACGTTTCACCTTAGGACGTTTTACTACGGTTGAAGATGTGGATTACGCGATTGAGCAGACACGTTCGGCAGTAGAAAAATTACGTGACTTATCACCATTATGGGATATGTATAACGAAGGAATCGATTTAGATTCAGTAGTTTGGGCTGCACACTAATCAGTAATAACTGATTAGACATTGAATAATTAATTTTAAAGCGCTTATTTAAGCGCAAACTGAGGCATAAGAAACATGGCATATAGCGAAAAAGTAATAGATCATTATGAAAACCCACGTAACGTCGGTGCAATGGATAAAGACGCATTGGAAGTAGGTACTGGAATGGTAGGTGCTCCTGCATGTGGCGACGTAATGAAGCTACAGATTAAAGTAGGCGCTGACGGTATTATCGAAGATGCGAAGTTCAAAACTTACGGCTGTGGTTCAGCGATCGCTTCATCAAGTCTTTTGACTGAATGGGTGAAAGGTAAATCATTAGACGAAGTTCAAGCTATCAAGAACACTGACATCGCAGAAGAACTAGAGCTACCTCCAGTGAAAGTTCACTGTTCGGTACTTGCAGAAGATGCGATTAAAGCAGCTGTAGCAGATTACCGTTCTAAGCAGTAGTAGTTAAGAATAAGATTAAGGATTTAAGCAATGGCAATCACATTGACAGACGTCGCCGCAGATCGTGTACGGACATTTTTAGACAATCGCGGTAAAGGTGTGGGCTTGCGTTTAGCAATTAAAACCCACGGATGTTCTGGTATGGCGTATGTTATGGAATTTGCTGATGAGATTGAAGAAACAGATAATGTTTTTGAAACCAATGGCTTAAAGATCATTGTTGATCCTAAAAGCTTGGTTTATCTTGATGGAACTGAGATGGACTTTGGCAAAGAGGGTTTGAGCGAAGGTTTTAAATTCAGTAACCCAAATGAAGATGGTGAATGTGGTTGTGGCGAAAGTTTCACGGTTTAATTACTCCACATTATAACTTAGTACTACTTCAAATAGATCTCAAAGATATTGACCATCATGCTCGATTTTAATCAAAGCTATTTCAAACTGTTCGGTTTATCCGAACAGTTTGCGTTAGATACATCTACTCTTGCGACTGCATTCCGCGAACTTCAAGCGAAATATCACCCAGACCGCTTTGTTAGCGGTGATGACCAAGAGCGTCGTGTAGCATTGCAAAGTACCGGTTTCATCAACGAAGCACATGAGGCGCTTAAATCTCCTCGCTTACGTGCACGTTATCTACTCACCTTAAAAGGCGTTGAGTTTGATGATGAAATTGATACCACCAGCGATGGCATGTTTTTAATGCAGCAAATGGAAATGCGCGAAGCATTAGAAGATGCACAAAATGCTAGCGATGACCCTGAAAAAGCGTTGGATGCTGTCGAAAAAGTAGCAAAAGAAGTGCGTGCTTTGAGTCAAAACTTACAAAACGAGTTTGAAACTGCTTATGACACCGATGATTTAGTATCAGCAAAACAAGCTGTATTAAAAATGAAATTCTTTGAACGTTTGAGTAATGAAGTTAAAACGTTAACTGAGAAATTAGAAGATGAGATGTTTTAATCTATTGTAGTTACAGAAAATAGAAACAGGCAAAAGTAGGGGGGTGTCAATTAAACTCTCAAACTACTTAACATTAGTATTTAAACCCCTGACTTAACAACAAACAAAACCTATGGCACTTTTACAAATTTCAGAACCTGGTATGTCTACTGCTCCTCATGAGCATCGTTTGGCGATAGGTATCGACTTGGGTACGACAAACTCTTTAGTTGCGAGTGTGCGAAGTGGCGTGGCGAAAACTCTACAAGATTCAGATGGAAATACCTTATTACCTTCAGTTGTTCGCTATCTTGAAAATGGCGAAGTTGTCGTCGGTCAAGTAGCACAAGACAACCAATTAGAAGATATTGCTAATACTATTTCATCGGCAAAGCGTTTATTAGGTCGTGGAATAGGGGATATCAAAACCCTCGCAGGAAATCTTCCTTATGAGTTTGTTATTGATAATAAGAACAGTGATGAGAGCACTGATGTTTCGAATGTTCCACAGATCAAAACAGTCGCAGGAAATAAAACAGCAATTGAAGTATCTGCCGAAATATTAAAAACATTAAAGAAACGTGCAGAAGATGCTTTAGGTGGCGAGTTAAAAGGAGCAGTAATTACCGTTCCTGCTTATTTTGATGATGCACAACGTCAAGCAACAAAAGACGCTGCACGTTTGGCTGATCTCAATGTATATCGTCTACTCAATGAGCCCACAGCTGCAGCAGTTGCTTACGGTTTAGATCAAAGAGACGAGCTTAATGAATCTGAAAACGAACGTATTATCGCAGTTTACGATTTAGGTGGTGGTACGTTTGATATCTCTATCTTAAAGCTAAACAAAGGCGTTTTTGAAGTCATGGCAACGGGTGGTGATTCAGCCCTCGGTGGCGATGATTTTGATTATTTAATTGCAGAATGGATACTCGAAAAATCAGAGAGTAAGCTAACGCATCATGCTTTAGTTGAAGCGCGTCGTGTAAAAGAAGCGCTAACAGATAATGAAGAGATAATTGCTGAGTTAGAAGATTGGCAAGGTCTTATCAGTCGTACTGAATTCGATGAAATGGTCGCACCATTAGTAAAGAAAACCTTAATGGCTTGTCGTCGTGCCCTGCGTGATGCCGATTTAGAAAAAGAGCAAGTACATGATGTGGTGATGGTTGGTGGTTCAACCCGCATGCCAATCGTACGCGAAAAAGTTGGCGATTTTTTCGAGAAGCCTCCATTAGTTGATATCGATCCTGATCAAGTGGTCGCTATTGGTGCATCTATTCAAGCAGATGTTTTAGCAGGTAATAAGCCTGATGAAGAAATGTTGTTGTTGGACGTTATTCCACTCTCACTTGGATTAGAAACTTACGGCGGTTTGGTAGAAAAAGTGGTTTCTAGAAATACCACAATACCCATCACACGAGCCCAAGAATTTACAACCTTTAAAGACAATCAAACGGCAATGACAGTTCATGTATTGCAAGGCGAGCGTGAAACCGTTGAAGAAAATCGCTCATTAGCTAAATTTACCCTCAAAGGTATTCCGCCGATGGTCGCAGGTGCGGCACGTATTAAAGTCACATTCCAAGTGGATGCTGATGGTTTACTCAATGTGCAAGCAGAAGAACAAACCACAGGTTCAAAATCAGGCATCGAAGTGAAACCTTCTTATGGTCTAACTGATAATCAAATCGAAGGCATGATTCGTGCTTCGATGGATAACGCTAAGCAAGACATGGAAGCACGTAAATTGCGTGAGCAATTGGTCGAAGCAGATAGAACCTTAGAAGCTTTAGACTCAGCTATGGCCAGTGACGGGGATAAATTCCTTAGCGAAGATGAAACGCAAATTTTGCTAACAGCTCGCTCGCAATTAATCGCAGCAAAACAAGCAGCAGAAAGTGCACAAGCAGTTAAAGCAGCAATTAAACATATGGAACACACCGCTGATTTTTATGTCGCAAGACGCATGAATGACAATGTAAATACAGCAATGGCTGGTCACAGCGTTGACGAGTTTAGTAAATAATTAACTATAAATTTATTACAGGGATTTAAGAAATGCCACAAATTATATTTTTGCCTCACGAAGAACTTTGCCCTGACGGAGCTGTATTTGAAGCTGAAACAGGCATGACACTATGTGATGCAGGTTTAGCGAATCATGTTGATATCGAACACGCCTGTGAGAAATCATGTGCCTGTACAACTTGTCATATATTCGTACGCGAAGGTTTTGATTCGCTAGAAGAAGCGACAGACTTAGAAGAAGATTACTTGGATAAAGCCTGGGGTGTAGACCCAGACTCGCGTTTAAGTTGTCAGGCGAAAGTCGGAACAGAGGACTTAGTCCTAGAAATGCCAAAATATACGATAAACATGGTATCCGAAAACCACTAGCTCTTAATTGTCTTTTTGCCCGATATCGGCGTTAGGCATTAAATTTCAAAACCTCACGTACTTAATGTACGCTTCAGTCTTGAAATTTATTACCCGCCTTAATCTCAGACAAAAATCCTGCTTAATAGCATCACTTTGTAGTAAATATGTATTTTTGAACTAGATAAATATTAAAAAAGACACCTCCCCACTTTTAGGGTGTTTTAAACAAAACCAGAGGGATTGAAGATGGAATTAAAATGGGTAGATACCTTAGATATCGCGATTGATTTGGATGAAGCGCATCCAGATGTTGATCCGCAGTACATTCGTTTTACTGACCTACATGCGTGGGTTTGTGCGTTAGAAAACTTCAATGATGATCCTGAAAAATCTAATGAGAAAATTCTTGAGTCGATTCAGATGAATTGGATTGAAGAAAAAGAGTAAGGTTGTAACTTAGTTCAACTCATGCAGTTTAGATCAATGCAATGGTTGATCTAAATCCATTATCAAATCAATTGAATTGGATTGAAGAGTAAGAATAGCTTAGCATTTAGGATGAGTTTTTAACTTTTCATTCGTTTTCACTAGGTGCTTTAAATTGATAAAGGTGGTTTCCAATTCTAATAATACAGAAATCACGCTAGCACCCAACCGTTCTTTAACGACAGCTCAAACTCAATGGGTTGTTTTTGGGGTTTGCTCAGTGGTTTTCATTATCGCCTTGTTCTGGAGTATTCAAGGGGCATTTTTTGTATTGCCGTTTGCGGGTTTAGATATATTCTTATTCGCCTACTTCATGTTCAAAATCAATCAAGAAAGCTTACGTAAACAATTGATTACCATCGATTCACATCGAGTTTTAATTCAGTCAGGAAAAGTTGAGATTGAAGAGGCGCTTACTTTTTTGCGCCAAGATACCTTCGTGGTTGTTGCAGAACAGCAAGATAAAAAACCCTTAGGTTTAAAAATTAGTGATTCAAAATCACATGTTGAATTAGGAGCTTTCCTCACCAATAGCGATAAATTAGAAGCGCGCAAAGCGCTTAATTTTGCAGGTTTGAGGGAAATGAATGAGCAATGGTGGCAACCATTGAAATAGTTCTTATCAGCTTAAGAAATGGCAAAAATTAGGAGGTGACATTATTTATAACAAATAATGTCATGGAACAGGGCTATTTTTTCGCTGCTTTTATTTCGGTAACTGTGCGACTCATCAGCAGGAAAGCGCAATACATCTCCCGTAGCTATAGTATTCCATTGATCTTTTAGCTTCATTTCTATTTCACCTTCAACTACCATAATATGTTCGAATACACCTTTATCGTGTGCTTCTGAATGATGTGTTTGTCCTGGTTCCAAGCTAATTAAAAACACTTCGAAACCAAACCTTGGATCAAAAGGGAAGAGTATATTTGCTTTTAAATCAGATTCTTGTGGGGTGAAACTATTAGAATACTTTCTAACTACACTGTCATCATTAGCTATTACAGTATCATCAATAAACACAGATAGCGGTTTATGAAAGCCTTTAGCTATTTTCCATAGTGTCGCGATGGTGGGGCTAGATTCATTTCGTTCTATTTGCCCTAACATGGCTTTACTGACACCTGTTTCTTCTGCGGCTCTACTTAGACTCCATTCTGCTTGAGTTCTAAT
>JBALXO010000058.1:10519-24561 GCA_036960615.1 Cocleimonas sp.
GGTATGGGTTTGACCTGTATCGGACTGTCTTTCTATTATAAAAAACCTATTCTTACAGCTTGGTCTACTCCAGGTGCTGCTTTATTGGCAACTTCGTTAGTCGGAGTTTCGATGAGCGATGCCGTTGGTGCTTTTTTGTTTAGTGCGATTTTAATTACTCTAAGTGGTTTAACTGGCAGTTTTGAACGCCTAAGTAAAATTGTTTCACCTGCGATTGCATCAGCAATGCTAGCGGGTGTGTTGGTACAATTTTGCCTAGAGATATTTTCTCATTTACAACAAGAATTCGCTTTAGTTGGATCAATGTGTGCAGTGTATTTATTAGGCAGAAGACTATTTCCACTCTATGCAATTCCTTCGGCACTTGTAGTTGGCGTTTTGATTGCTTGGTATTTGAAGTTATTTTCAAACACAGAAATTGATCTGGAGTTGGCAGAATTTGTTTTCACGATGCCGACTTTTTCATTGGCAAGTTTGATAAGTATAGGCATCCCTTTATTTATTGTCACGATGACATCTCAAAACATGCCAGGTATCGCAGCGATGAAAGCAGCTGACTATCATCCACCAATTTCACCACTGGTTACTGTTACAGGCATAACAACTTTTGTACTTGCGCCATTCGGTGGTTTCTCGTTTAACTTAGCGGCAATTACTGCAGCTATTTGTATGGGAGAGGATGCGGGAAAAGATCGAGATACACGTTATTTAGCTGCGATAAGTGCTGGGGTGTTTTATCTTATTGCTGCAGCATTTGGCGCGACCATCGTGGCGTTATTTTCAATTAGTCCCAAGGCATTGATATTGCCATTAGCGGGTTTGGCTTTGCTGGGTACTCTAGGAAATAGCTTGGCGCAAGCTTTAGACAAATCTTCAGAACGTGAAGCCGCGTTAATTACTTTTTTAATCACCAGTTCTGGAATGGTTTTCTTTGGTGTAGGTTCTGCGTTCTGGGGATTAGTTGCAGGAATATTGGTTCAGAAGATTATCCATCAGGTTAAAAAATAACAAATTCTATTGCTCAATTCGTTTTAAAGCAGGCATAAAAATATCCGTCTAAAATAATGGCTGATGCTAATATTTTAGACGGATCAAAGCGAATTATTGATTAACTATATGCTAGATAGGTTTAGTATCTTCTCTTATAGTGATGACGGTTGTTATGTCTATTATGGTGACGAGAACTATGTCTATTATGGTGTCTGTAGTGGCGGTTATGTCTGTAATGACGTCTTGGATAATGGTTATAACCAGAGCTAAATATCACTGACGATCTTACTGGATAGTAAGGACGCTCTACATAAACAACTTCACGTTGTACTGTGTGTTGAGTGTTATTACTCGCAGTTGCCCCGCCATTATGGGAATGATTTCCAGCTGCGCCATCATGCGAGTGTGAACGATTTCCGTGAGTATGATCTAATGTGCCATTAGAATAAGGCGTCGTGGTTGCAGTTGTTGAACTAGTATTATACCCACGAGCCGCAGCATCTTTAGCGTCCTTATCTTGTCCTATAGCTGCGCCAACTAATCCACCTAATACCGCACCAACTACCGCGCGTTTATCACGATGGTTTGATGTAGATTTACCAATTCCAGCACCAACCAATGAGCCAATTACAGCGCCCGTTTGTGCATTATTTGAACAGCCAGTTAACAATAATGCTCCTGATGCAAATAATATTAAAAATATTCCTTTATTCATTACGAATCCTCATGTGAATGAAATACTGATACAAATTAGTTTGCAGCAGTTGTCATTAATATAATACGTTTCAAGATCAATATAGGTTGCGTTAGGAGCGAAATAAAGGATCTTTACCTATCTTTACACTCTGTTACATTGCGTAACAAAGAAGGCTCATCAGTTGAGCCAATCACTGAAAATAGCTAAAAAGGTGGGGGGTGCCTATTTAAAATAGTTATACTGAGTTTTTACTTAATTAGTGATTATTAATGAGTTTTGTCGATGAATTAGATGAGTTTACATTCTTTCCTAAATTGGAGGATAGCTCAGGTATTAGCATGATATTTTTTACAGGACCCCATTGTGCATCCTGTCATCATTTGAAATTTCTACTAAATGCTGAACATACTCAATTTACCGAACATTACGCTAAGTCAAATACTAACTTCTCAGCGTATGAGATCAAAGCGGATAAAGCCGCAGCTTTAGTTAATGAATTTGGTGTATTCCATTTACCCAGCATGTATTTATATAAAGAGGGTGAATTCCATTGCGAATTACATTCAGAAGCAACGCCAAGTAAATTAATTGAGGCGATTGATTTGGCGCTCTCGTTACCAGCACAAGAAGAACCGTAGCTGGATTTTTTATAAATTGTGATAGCCGTCACAGAACTATTGAGTATAAAGTTTAAAATAGTGTTTTCACAAAAGGTAGATAACATGAATTTTCAACAAAAAATACTCCTCAGTTTTTTCTCTTTTATAGGGTTAACAATAATTGCAGCTACGCCAGTCATGGCTTTTGATTTAAGTAAAGTCATTGAAAGATCATTTGAAAAATCAATCGATAGAAACGTCCGTAAAACTGAAAACTCGGTAACTAATGAGATTGATAAAACTGTTGATAATGCAATCAGCTCAATAATTCCTGATCTCAGTATAAATGCTAAAAAAGATGATGGTCAGCAAAAAAACCTCTCCAAAGGAATAGTGGTTTTTGGTTTCGATGGGTGCTCCAATTGCCAGCAAGCTTATGCCTTTATGAATAAAAATAATATTCGTTATCAAATAATGGATCCGCAGCAAGATGTTAAAGCGAGGAGAATTGCAGAACAAAAGGGTATTAATACAGTACCTGTGATTTATGTGAGTGGTGATCGAGTCGATGGTTTTACTGAATCTAGTTACACCCAATTATTTAAAAAACATGGTGTGATGAAGTAATAGTAAACGACGATTAAGCTTATCGGTTTATATGAGTATCTTCGTCAATACTATCTGCCCATTCATTATTCTCAGTGCGCTCTTTTAAACGCACATAATGTTCAGCCGAATAGCTTAAGTATTTCTTTTCTTTATCAGTTAGTTCTCGGACTTTCCTTGCAGGATTTCCAACCCAAAGATAACCACTTTCTAAGGTTTTCCTCGGTGGCACAACACTACCCGCAGCGATCATTGTTTCTTCTTCAACGACTGTGCCATCCATAACGATTGCTCCCATGCCTACTAGCACACGGTTTTGAATCTCGCAGGCATGGAGTAAAGCTTTATGGCCGATGGTCACATCATCTCCAATAATCAATGCATAAGCAGTTTGAGCCGCGCCAATTTTCTCACTGTGTTCATTAGGTGCATGGGTTACGTGTAAAACCGAACCATCTTGAATATTGGTACGCTTACCTATTTTAATGAAATTTACATCACCCCGGATTACGGTCATTGGCCACACCGAACTTTCTTCGCCGATTTCTACTTCACCACTGACCAAGGCCGTATCATCGATATATGCTGTTTTGTGAATTTCTGGATAGTGCGATTCGAATTTTCTGATTGTCATGTGATGTGTTCTCAAAAGTAGAATGGAAAGTGCTAGAAAGTAGGGGGTGTTGCTTTTTTAGGTTCCCTAAAGAACCAAAAAGTATGCAGGCATTTCCGCAAGGAAATACCAGTAACGCATGGTTTTAGCGAAGTATAATACTAAAAAAAGACACCCCCCACCTTTTCGGCTCTTTTCTATCCTTTAAACGACACCTTTGCAATCAAACCAGGTTTATTATCACTGAGATTAATCTTAGCATCGTGTAAATCAACTACAGCTTTGACTAAACTCAAACCTAAACCATTGCCCTCTGTACTGCGTGCGCTATCTAAACGATGAAAACGTTTGAATACGTTTTCGTGTTCACCCTCTGGAATGCCTGGGCCTTGATCACTTATGATGACTTCAATAGCAGAAGTTTTTGTAGCAATAGCGCTTAGGCTAATGATGCTGTTAGCAGGTGAATATTTGAAGGCATTATCTAATAGATTAGTGAATAACTGCGCGATAAGTTGTTTGTTGCCATTAATGGTTAAACCTTCAGAAACACTATAATCCCAAGTAATACCTTTCTCATTTGCTACGACTTCATAAATTTCTGATAAATCATCGAGTAGATTTTTGACTGAAAACTCAGACCAATCCTTGCGGGGCTCTCCTGATTCTATTTGTGCAATGCTCAACAGCGCATTAAACGTTGAGATTACTCCATCGATGTCTTCAATTGTGTCGTCCGCAAAATCAGTGAACTCTGCATCGCTAATTTTATCGAGTTTAGCTGATTCGATACGATGTCGAATACGATTTAAGGGGTTTCGTAGATCATGTGCTAAGTTATTACTCACCTCACGAGTGCCAATCATCAGTTCTTCATTACGATCTAACATGCGATTTAGAGAGCGACTCAAGCGATCTAATTCGTTATTTCTATCATCAACCACAGGTATTCGATGTGAAAGATCGCCATCAATAATATTATCTGCAGTATTGGTAACGGTGTTGATGCGGTTCAACAAACGTCGTGCCATTAAGCTACCAATCAAAATAGATAATGCAAAAATGACCGAGATGGCAATCAAACTGGCTTTGAATAATTGATTTAGCAGATCTTGTGTTTCTTCTAGTTCTGCTCCAACTAATAATTGATAACCACCAGGGAGTAAGGTGAGTAAAATCCTAACTGTTTGATCGTTTTTACGACTATTCACATAATCGACAATTTCATTTAAAGGAATACTCGCAAATATCTGTGCTTGGTTTTGATTTCTATTTTGCCCAGAAGCTTGTTCAGAACTCAATTCTGGAATTTGTTCAGCAGGTATAAATTGCCTTAAATCTAGTTTGCGTTGATGAATTAAAGCGTAGATATAAAAAGGTCGTCCTTCCTTTTTGTTATAGATCTTAATATCTTCGGTGAGCCCGATTAAAGTATGTTTTTTATAGTTTTCTAACAGTAAATTAGTTTCTAGTTTTAATCGTCTATCTATCTGATCTTCAATTTGATTTTCTGCAAAAATATAAACAGAAAGAAGGGCTGCTGCAGCGATTAAACTAAATAACAGTGCATACAATAATGATAAACGAAATACAGAAGTGCGTAGAATTCGACCTAGAATAGACATTAGCTTGAGGCGTTAATAACTTTGTTATCTTCAATTTTATCTAAATCAGGATCATGCAAAATATATCCAGAACCACGAACTGTTTTCAGTAATGGCACGTCAAAGTCCTTATCAATTTTTGCACGAATGCGGCTGATGTGTACATCAATCACATTGGTCTGTGGGTCAAAATTATAATCCCAAACCTTCTCTAACAACATGGTTCGCGTAACGACTTCGCCCGCACTTCGCATTAAAGATTCGAGCAAAATATATTCTTTAGGCTGTAACTCAATTATGGTATTTCCACGAGTCACTTGGCGTTTTAAAAGATCTATTTTGAGATCCCTAACTTGCAGATGGTTTAATATCTCTTGGGGTTGATGTCGACGTATCAATGATTGAATTCGTGCCAATAATTCAATAAAAGAATAAGGTTTGACCAAATAATCATCGCCACCTGCTTTCAAACCTTCAACGCGTTGATCAACTTCACCGAGTGCACTCAAAATAAGAATAGGGACGTTATAACCTTGACCACGCAGTTGTTCAATAATGGACAAACCATCTAGCTTAGGTAGCATTCTGTCGATGACCAAAGCATCGTATTCAGTATTCATTGCCTGTTGCAGGCCAGTCTTACCATCAGCTGCATGGTCAACCATATAGCCACTTTCTTGAAGGCCTTTTTGGATGAATTTAGCCGTTTGTACGTCGTCTTCGATGATTAATATTTGCATGTGGAAACCATAGACTTGCTGGGGTTAAGAATCAATCTAATGAAACATTAAATTTTGTTAATGTAATGGTCAACTGTTGCTCATGTTGGCTGTTATATATTTCATTCTCAAATCAACATTTCTCAATAGAGCAAGGAAACGAATAATGAAACCAGCTTCAAAAATATCGTCAATATCTTCCACAAAAGCTATAAGCAGCGTGTTTGCACGATCGAAACTGGTTATTGCTACTAGTTTAATTGCAGGCGCCATGGGAGCAACGATGCTTTCATCGGGACCGTTATTTGCGGACTCTGCCACCGCGAACACCGCCGCTAGTATTGCAGGTTCATTACCGGACCTTACAACAATGATTAAAAACAATCGCAGTGCGGTAGTTGGTATTAACGCTAAGTTTGCTAAATCCAAACGAGCTATGGGCAAACAAGGTAAGCAAAACCCAAATCAATTCAAAAACTTACCCAAAGAATTCGAAGAGCTATTTAAGAACTTTCCACAACAGCCTCGTGGCCATGATTATGGTAATCGTCAGAAAGAGGCCAGTGGTTCTGGCTTTATAATTTCAAGTGATGGTTATGTGGTAACTAATGCCCACGTTATTGATGACTCAAAAGATGTCACGGTTGCACTAGAAGACAAGCGCAAGCTCAAAGCAAAGGTTATCGGTATCGATAAACTCAGTGACATTGCTCTATTGAAGATTGATGCAACAGATCTTCCTTCTGTAAAGTTAGGCGATTCTGATAAGCTCGACGTAGGCCAGTGGGTAGTTGCGATGGGAACACCATTTGGACTTGATTACACCGCGACACAAGGCATTGTTAGTGCCTTATCTCGTAGCTTACCTAAGGATACCTATGTGCCATTTATTCAAACTGATGCCGCAGTAAATCCAGGTAATTCGGGAGGACCCTTATTTGACTTAGATGGTCAGGTGATTGGAGTTAATTCTCAGATTTATAGCCGCAGTGGTGGTTATATGGGCGTATCGTTTGCAATCCCCAGTAACATCGTCAAGAACGTCACAGATCAATTGAAAGCCAACGGAAAGGTAAGTCGTGGCTGGTTGGGTGTGGGCATTCAGGGAATAGACGAGAGCCTTGCTGAGTCACTCGGTTTGAGTAATTCAAAAGGTTCTTTGATTACCAGTGTAATGCCAGATAGTCCTGCTGATAAAGCAGGTTTGCAAGCAGGTGATGTCATTACGGAATTTGCTAGTAAATCAGTGAATGATGTGAGTGAACTCCCTGTAATTGTCGGTAATACGCCAATTGGCGCGAAAGTACCTGTATTGATTGTTAGAGCAGGCAAGAATAAAACCTTAGACGTTACTGTTGAAATACTTAAAGGCAAAGATGATAAACCTGTGATTGCTGCTGTTGAAAAGGGCTCTTTGGGTGTTTCGGTATCAAGCTTGTCAGCTGAAGAAAAAGTAGATTTCAAAAATAAAAATGAAGGTGTCAAAGTTGAACAAGTAATGGCAGATAGCGCTGCCGAAGCTGCGGGTTTACGTTCTGGCGATATCATTCTCAAAGTCGGCGGTAAAAGTATCGAGTCACCTGCAAAGTTGAAAGCAGCTATTCAGCAAGCAGATGGGGATAAGCCATTGGCGATTTTATTAAAACGTGGTGATCAAGCCATTTTTATTGCGGTACATCTTAATTCTTAATTAGCAGTTTCTTCCTTTACTACTATTGAATTAAGGTGGGGAGCACCAACAGGCTTAGCTTGCTGGTGCTTTTTTATTGTGAAATAGTGAACAATGGATATAGGGAAAAGGTGGGGAGTGTCTTTTTTTCTTTAAAGTAATGCTAACGAAGTTGACTATCCTTACTCCCACGGCGATTAAAACCACTCATTGCAGTTTTCTCATCTTGCTCTGACTGGCATTTTACACATAACTTCACACCAACAATTGCTTTACGTCTGGCTTCAGGAATTTTCTCTTCACATTCCTCGCAAAACTCTAAGCTTTCACCTTGTGGAAGACGAGCGCGAGCGACATCGACAGCATCATTGACGCTTGCATCAATCTGATCTTGCTCTGCTCCGTCTTTTGACCAGCCTCCAGCCATAATTACGCTCCTTTTTTCTATTGTGTATTTTTAACCCTGCGTTTGAAATCTTTAATTAAATAACGAGCAGGATGACAGTTTTCTTGAATGGTTTGGTTCTCGTGAAGCTTACCGTCAATAAAGTTGTTTTCCAGAATATCACAAAGTACTTTAGCACAGAGCCCGCTAGTAGTTAGACCGCGTGAACCAAGTCCCGCTAAAACAAATAAACCTCCGATATATTGTGCACTTGGATATTCTTTGTACTGTTTTCCCTGATGTAAATCGTGGTAGTTCTTAGTGTAAAACTCAGTGTCAGCTAATCCACCAACATAAGGAAATCGATCAGGTGTAGTCATGCGAACTGCAGCATGCGCAGTACTTATTTCCTTAAAAGAATCAGCAAGTTCTGGTAGATATTTACTTAATTGATTTAGATTGACTTGATCCACCAAGTTATCTATTTCGGCTTTATCATTGTTGCGATCAAAGCTAGCACCAAAGGTGAGTTGATGCGTGCTGGAAGAAACTGGAGTCAAATAGCCTTCATGTCCAATTGTAGTTTTCAGTTGGTTGGCAAAAGCGTTTGTTGGAGCGGTAGTAGTTTGTCCTGCGACAGGCATCGAAGGTAGATTGTTCGTTTGTGAAAATTGGTTTAAATCTTTACCTGAAGTGATAATTATTGCTTCGGCTTCAGCGATTGTTTGGCTTTGTTGGCCAGTTACCTTCCAAGATTTCACTTTCTTTTCTAAATTGATAACGTCACTTTCTAAAACTACATTACAGTTAGATCCACAATCACTAAGTAACGCTTCACAAAAACTAATCGGGTTAACCCAGCCTGCTTGAGGAAAATAGCTGGCTTTGTAATTAAGGGGGATTCCAGCTATTTCAGTGCTTTGCTTTTGATCTCTTAATTGTAAAAATTCACTATTAAAGTTGCGATCCTTTAACGATTCCCAACGTTGTTCTTCTCGCGCATTGTGAGCCAATTGCAATAACCCACACGGGTGCCAATCTAAATCGCTATGGTATTTCTTTAGTTTATTTAATTGTTTAATTGCATAGTCAAAACAACTTACATAGAAATCTTCACCAGCACTGGCTTGTGCTGTCATTTTAGGAGAAATAATTCCTGCTGGATTTCCCGAAGCCTGTTGTGCAATTTTCTTCTCGCGATCAATCAGTGTTACCTGCCAACCTTGTTGAACCAAGTGCCAAGCCATTTGACAGCCAGCAACACCTGCACCAATCACTACGGCATGTTTTCGTTGCCAGCTAAATTCGGGGTATTGAAACCATGCAGGTATTTTTGTCTCAGAGATCATTATTTTGGAAAAAGTTAAGTCGAGACAATATTGTTGCTAAACAATGATTACGCAGAAAGTGGGAGATTAGAAAAATCTCATTAAAGTAAGGGGGTGTCATTTTTAAATGCTAACAGTTATTGATTTACTTTTCTTTTCAAAAACGTATCTGATGTAGTTACATATAAGAAAATAGAATATTCTACTATAGAGATCGTCGCTAATCTCTCCTCTCTTAAGATTTTTAAATAAATCGCTACTCTTTCCTTAATCCAGATTTCAATCAAGTGCATGTTTTACATGGCTACTACCTGTCTTAAGTTGAGTTTTTAAATCCAGTTATTTAAATGGGAATATATTCCCATATCTTGACAGATTATATTTATGGGAATATTATCCCACAAAATAAATAATAGATTAAGTCACTATTTGTATTATTTTGAATAACAACTTAGATAAGAGGATTACCAAAATGATTAAGAATTTAAAACAATTACCATTAATACTATCTGTACCACTTATATCATCACTGTTAGTAGCATGCGGTGGTGGGAGTGGAGTATCGACAACTGCTGACGGAACTAATATAACTTCGGGACGAATCACTGGCTTCGGTAGTATTATCGTTAATGGCATTCGCTTCGACGTTGATGATGCAACTTTCAGAAAAGATGATGTAAGTTCTCAACAGTCTGATTTCCAAATAGGCGAATATATCGTTATTAAAGGCTCCATTGATGAAACAGGGCTAAATGGCACAGCAACTGAGGTAATCTTTAAAGATCTCCTTGAGGGACAGGTCACAAACGTTTCAGTCGACGGAGTAAGTATTGAAGTGTTAGGACAAACAATCAGCACAGACGAATCAACAGTATTTCATGGTTTTACTGCATTAACCGATCTAATCGAAGGCAGCATAGTAGAAGTATCAGGTATTAAAGATGCTGACGGTATGATTATAGCGACTAGTATTGAATTGGAAGATGACAGCTTTGTAGATGGCGAATCTGAAAACGAAATAAAAGGTATTATTAGTGATCTAAATGCAACGCTAATGACTTTCCAGATAGGTAATCTTATTATCGATTACAGTTCGGCTGAGTTAGATGACTTTGATAATGACCTTCCTGTTGATGGACAGTTTGTTGAAGTCAAAAGTGACCAAGCTATAAGTGAAAACACTTTAGTAGCAACAAAAGTTGAATTAGAAGAGGATGAAATATCATCTGACTCAGATTCAGAGATGGATATTGAAGGTATAGTTACACGTTACGTTTCAGCGACAGATTTTGATGTAAATGGCATTGCTATAACTACAAATGAGTCAACTAAATTCGAGCATGGCTTAGTAACTGATTTAGCTTTAAATGTGTTAGTTGAAGTTGAAGGAAAATTTAATGATTCGGGAATCTTAATAGCTGAAGAAGTTGAGTTTGAAGGCTCTGATGATGACTCAGATGACTCAGATGATGAAGAAGATGAAGAAGATGAAGAAGATGAAATTGATGGAATTTAATTCATAAAGAATATCGCGTAAATGAAAAAACAAAAGGAAGAGCAAAGTTCTCTTCCTTTTGTTTAATATTATTATTTCAGGAGATGAAAACTCTTAGCTCCCATCTTTAAAAAATTATGTTGCTACACTTATGCATTACCTTGATAAAGAGCTATCTCGGATATAACCCGTATATGTAACTATTTCAGTTTTACTAAAGATATAATCTCATAATGAATCAAAAACTCGCACAATCAATTTTTCTCTTATTAAGACCCTTAGTGAGTCTTTTAAATAATAATGGCATTGCATTTGGTGACTTTTCTAAGCTTGCCAAACAAGCCTATATTATTGAGACAGAAAAAGAGCTATTACGCGCAGGAGAGAAACCCACAACTTCAAAAATTGCGATCATTACGGGTCTAACAAGAAAAGATGTATCCGCTCTTCGAACTGAGAAGTTTCCTAAGTTTGAGCAAAATTCACAAAAAAACAGGTCAATAAGAGTTATAAGTGGTTGGATTAGTGATGAAGAGTTTTGTGATACAGAAGGTTCAGCTAATGTATTGCCATTACGTGGTGAGCTGGGAAGTTTTGAGATATTAGTAAAACGTTATAGCGGCGATATTACTGCACCTTCAATGCTAGATGAATTACTGCGAATTAAAGTAATTACTCAAGATGAAAATAAAAATATAACTCTACTAAAAGCAGCTTACATATCTTCTGATGATGATAATGATAAGTTTGAAAATTTAGGTGAAGATGTGAATCTTCTCATATCAACGATTAAGCATAATATAAGTAATGGTAATCAAACACCTCGCTTTCAGCGCAAGGTTAGCTACGACAAAATTCCTGGGGAATATGTTGAAGAATTCAGGGCAATAGCCAATAAACATAGCCAAGCATTATTAGTAAAACTAAATGGATGGTTAGCTAAGCATGATTTAGATAGAGAGCCAGAGTTGGATAATAAAGACTTACATAAAATAGGTGTGGGCTTATATTACTTTGAAGAAAAACAAAACAATGATCTTGAAGAGGACGATAGCCATGATTAAATTTATAAAATTTACTTTATTAGTATCCCTGATATCAGTGTTAGTAGGATGTGGTGGCGGTGGTTCCTCATTAGATGGTGGTATAGATGGTACTGGCATAACTTCAGGTCGAATTACTGGTTTTGGAAGTATCATCGTTAATGGTGTTCGTTTCGATGTTGATAATGCAATTTTCAGTAAAGATGGTGTAAGTTCTCAGCAATCTGATTTTCTAATTGGCGAATATGTCGTAATTAAAGGCTCAGTAGATGAGGCAGGAATAAACGGTACGGCAACGGAAGTAATATTTGAGAATTTACTAGAGGGTCAGATCACAAACGTTTCAGTCGATGGAGTTAGTATTGAAGTGTTAGGACAAACTATCATTACAAACGAGTCCACTGTGTTTCACGAATTTACTATTTTGACTGAACTAAGTGAAGGCAATATTTTAGAAATATCAGGTCTTAAAGACGCTGATGGCCTTATTATAGCAACCAGTATCGAACTAGAAGAAGAGAGCTTTGTAGCAGGCGAATCCGAAAATGAAATAAAGGGCATTATTAGTGACGTAAATGCAACGCTAATGACTTTCCAAATCGGTAGTCTTATTATCGATTACAGTTCGGCTGATTTAGGTGACTTTGATAATAATCCTCCCATTGATGGACAGTTTGTTGAAGTCAAAAGTGACCAACCTATAAGCGATAACACTTTAGTAGCTACTAAGGTTGAATTAGAAGAGGATGAAATATCATCTGACACAGATTTAGAGATCAATATTGAAGGTTTAGTGACACGTTATGTTTCAGCGACAGATTTTGATATAAACGGAATTGCCGTAACTACAAATAGCACAACTGAATACGAGCAAGGTCTGATAACAGATTTAGCTTTAAATCTGTTAGTTGAAGTTGAAGGAAAGTTTAATACATCGGGAATCTTAGTTGCTGATAAAGTTGAATTTGAAGATTCTGATGACGAAGAAGATGAATAAAAAAACGTAGATGAACGCACGAAGCTTGATAATTTTTATGTAAAAACCGAATGAAATTACTTTAAAGTTATCTTTCGAGTTTTAAACTCATTTATACCCTTAATTATATTTCGCCTATGTTCACTATGGGCGTTTTATTTATTATTTAGATTTTTGTATTTGAATGTGTGCAAAAAGTAGGGGGGTGTCTTTTTAATACTTTACAACAAAAGACTTTAACGAATATTAATTAAAAACAGCTATAAAGCCTTCATATAACAAGTAACAAGCATAGGACAAGAGTAAAGCGGCATTGAAAAGATTGAATTTATCTTTGGCAATTTTAGCGCCGTATTTTCCAATATTAGCCCACATAAAAAATCCAAAAATATACAAAGGGGTTCCTATCATATAGAAAATCAAACCATTGCTAATATCATTTTCGGTGTAATTGGCAGTCAGTACACCAGCTGGAATAGTGAGCCAGACTTTTGGGTTCGTCCACGACAACAACATCATGGCTTTCCAAGTGAAGACAAAACTTGCGCCATCACTAACGGCGCTTTTAAGAGTTTTGTAAGCGAGATATAAAATCACTCCAGCTCCGATAAAGTAAAGTGAGTTGTAAATGTTCTGATTGAATTGACCAATGGTTTTAACCATTGCGGTAATCACCATAATCATTGGAAACCATCCAACAACTTGATAAATCAAAAAATGCCGAAACAATTCAAAAATAGGCGTGTGCTTGGCACTACTGGCTGTGGTGATCCAGAAGGGTCCAGCACTTAGGATAAAAGAAGCCCAGAATAAAAAACTAGGTAAAGTGTTTTCGAATATATTCAAAGCAAAACCGCTTAAAAGTAGGGGGGTGTCTTTTTATATGACTAATAACAAATTTAGGACCTAGTTCCAATACCCTTTTTAAGTAACTGATAAGCAATATAATAGAGCGCTACTGTGAAAGCGATAATTAAGCCAAAACTTACCCAAGGATTTATATCCGACTCACCTAATATTCCATAACGGAAACCATTCACCATATACAAAACTGGGTTGGCTAGTGATACAGTCTGCCAAAAATCGGAGAGTAGATTAATCGAATAAAACACGCCACCCAGATAGGTCAATGGGGTTAAGACAAAGGTCGGGACAATACTGATATCATCGAAGCTTTTTGCATAAACTGCATTGATAAACCCTGCAATGGAAAACAGCATTGAAGTTAGTAATAAAATTCCGATAGTAATCAACGGGTGTTCAAGTCTTAAATCAGAAAAGAATAAGGAAACAATTGTTACGATGATACCCACTGTAA
>JBALXO010000059.1:0-10708 GCA_036960615.1 Cocleimonas sp.
GCAGCGACAATAGAGTTTGCCCGTAAGTAGAAAATGAGACAATAAAGTTTGCCCGCAGTAGGCGAAGAATGAATGCTTCATTTGGCAAATTTATTACTGAATTAGGTAAGTACAAATATATTGATAACTATGTTCTCGACAACCTTGATTGCGATGGTTATCAGTCGGTCTCTTTAAACTATCTGGTTTCATTTTTCTTTGATCGCATGATGGCGCTGGTGTCAAATTGCCCCCCGCTGGCAGTCACTGAACAGTTCTACTGGAAACGATTGCTCAGGCTGCTGGTCGAATTGCCCAGTTTCAGGCAAGAAAAAGCCTCAACAAAATGGGGCTGATTAGCAAAAGCGTTAAGGCTATCCCGAAAGATCAATTTTTTATTTTTATGAAAAGCTTTACACAAAACCAAACGCTTCTCATCAGTTTGCTTTGTGATACTTAATCAGCCAATTTAAAAAACAATTCCCCGCAACCAATCTCTGATGATGTTAGATATTCACGGACATCTTTATATATGCGGGTATTGGTAACTTTCGAGTTTTCGGTGTTTGGGGTGGGTGTTCTGTAATCTTCTAAGTTGCTGATATTACTCATCTGGCTCTCTATGACTTTCGAGATTATAGCTGAAAACTGGAAAGATTTATACGGTGATGAGGATTGCTAGTAATGTGAACATTGATTACTTTACAAGTTTCTTTACATGGTGAAGTCGGGTGGGAATTGCTAGTAATGGAATTGTGACCATGCATTGGGTTGAGCATGGTCACTGCGGTGATTATGGCAACTCTAGTGTTTTTAAGTACCTGTCGATACTGACGAGTTCTTCCCTGTTAAACCGGAAAATAACATAGTCACTAGCCTTTTTACTTAAATAAATCTTCCATTCATCCCTGCTATTGAGAATCTTATCGACATCAGCCGCCACAAGAGGGGTTAAAAGGCCAAACTTGTTTTCTCGGTAATAGCGTTTGTCGATATACACATCACCTCTGCCTGAACTTAGTAACTTCGATGTCACTGCTGATTTACTATCACCTATATTGAATTCCTCCCAACCACCTTTGGTTATAGTTTTATCCTCAATAAACCAGTTGGGGTTTACCTCGTAAAGCGCACCCATAATAATCAGACGCCCCTCTGGGACAAACCATGCTCCCGCAATAAAGATTAGAGGAATCACCAACCAAAACACCTTGTTATTTTTCACTATGTGCATCCTTATACTTTAATTTGAACGGGCTTCAATCAACTGATTTAGCATGACTTCGTAATCCCTTCTTCCTTTGAAATTAATATACTTCCAGTGGAGAGCATTGGGCTTTGACCTATAGTTATCAGGCAAAGGTATCCCTGTAAGCTTATTATTATCCTTCCATGCGGCTCGATGAGCTACCGCATACGCCGCAGCATTACTGTTAGTCGTGCTGTCAAAAGGAGTTCCTATCATTTGGTATTCTGTATCCGACTCTAGTCGTCGAGCAAACTCTCGAACCGTTTTAGATGAGGCAGGGATTCTGGTGGTCATTAGTTCCGCCTGTTTTTGGTCGCCCTTTAGGCTTTGCCAAAATCGAGAATCAGATTCGTATGTGGTTTTGGATAAATCCGATGGAGATGAGCCGGGACCAACATTCCCTGTTTTCCCATTTTCAAGCTCACCAAATGAAATTATATTGGCGTCCTCATCACCAATACCATTTGCATTGGTTACAATAAACATGTGTGCCGCAACAGGGCCTACAACATCCGAGTCAAGCGGTCTTGAAACGAGGTAGCTATCACCTCCACTTTGATTGGTACCATCATCTTTGGCAAAGTTAGCATCATTACCATAACTCTGATTTTGCTTGCCCGCATTCTGCTGCAAGCTGCCAACGCTATTGATGTTTTGTGCTGTTTGAGTTGGTTTCGATCCCGCCGCTGACGAACCGTTACTGCGACTGCCGCCACTTTTATTCCCGCCAAAGGAAGATGCATCGGCCTTACCATTTCCGCCATACCGACTTAGTGCACTGTCACACGACGATTCTATCCTTGAAGCGGCACAGCCCACATACCCCGTCGGATCTGGCCCTGCCAGCGGGTTGTTCATGATATACGAGTATGGATTCACACTCTGGGTCGAGGTGGGGCTCTGAATAAAGGGATCCACACTCATAAACCGACCCAGGTTGTAATCGTACACCCGACCGTTCATATGAATGAGCGAGCCTGACGTGCGTCAAAACGTTGGAGGCGTTTTCGCTTAGAGAGCTGCGGTGTTAAAGAGCATGAAATTAAGCTCAGTATACCTTGTTGAAAAAATTTTCCTAGAGACGCTTTTTTTCGTTAATTGGCTGATTTAGATAGGCTATCAGACAGCATGTGATTGACTGTCTGTCGAGGGAATTAGCGCAGGATAGGTGGCTATAATTGTGTTGTATACCACCGCCATGGACAGGGCTGCATCATACGTTGCAGGCTCCCGCCACAAGGACAACTGCCATTGGTTCGTCAATGGCCAAGTGCAGGATGCGCAAAGCGGTCAGAGTGATAAGGGCGAAGCTCCAACCTTGGTAACAAGACTGAAAACCTTAAGCCGCTGCATGAGCGTCAATAAGCAAAAGGCCATGGCCAGTGAATATCTTGCCGAGCAAGAGGCCGAACAATCCAGCGATAACGAACTGGCAGCCTAGGTCCAAAAACAACAAAGCCCGCAGTGCGGGCTGTGAAATCACTCTATTCACTGACTCAATATTTTTAACAATGGGTGTCTCACTAAATGTAGGGAGGCCACATTTATTTTTATGAAAAGCTTTACACAAAACCAAACGCTTCTCATCAGAGAAGCTTTGTGATATTTAATCAGCCAATTTAAAAAAACAATTCCCCGCAACGGGTAGTATTTTGACACCATCTGCATACATTGCTTTGGCTCCTTCAGTATAGCGATGTGAACGAGCATTAGCTTCTGCGCCATTGTCCGGATTAACAGCAATTGCACCTGCCTTAGTGATTTTTTTCAGCCTAGAGGCAAGTTTGTTTGCGACTGCCATTTTATCTTTGTCATCAGACATAAATGCCAGAGCGGACTCTTTTAAACTCTCAGAAGTCAATTGACCAATATCTAAATCAACAGTGCCAGGATTAAGATCATAAAATTTGTTTGGTGAAGATGCATTAATGTTAGGCCTTTCTTTAGTGAAGATTATGCGAACATCTCCATTATGCTTGATATCATTAACTGACAATTCGCCATCAATTTCTTTTAAAGTGAAAGGCCTTAGTATCATCATCGTTGTATACAAGTCAAAATCTGAGCCCACAGAGTTCATATATTCCACGAGTTCTTCTAACGTTGCATGAAATTGAATCATTATTTTTTTCATATTAAATCCTAATCATAACGCTCAAATATTGTAGGCAAACCAGCACCGTTCAAATCATCAAGCGCTTGTTGTTCTCGTTTTATTGGTGAGCCATCAGCTTTGGTTTTCCCTACATTAATACCGCATAGGTTGCCATTACAATCTCTATAAAGAACATCTGGGCGTCTACCATTCTTGTGGCCACCAGGAGTACGAATTAACTGTTCTGAACGCCTCCCTCCCCCAGAGATAACAATTCCTCCATCAGCTTCAACTTGATCACCAATTTGTCTGATTTTTGCATTATGCGGAGCATTTTGATCTGTTTTAGGGCCACGCTTTGAAATACCTGTCCCACCGCTAAACTTAAGCTTTCTTTCCGCATATTTTTCAACAAAAAACATACCTGCATATAATAAACTACTTGTGATAGAACCTGTATCGTCATATTCCTGCACGGCACGATTATAAGCATCTAATCCTGATTTAAATGCATCAACAGCTTGCCCTGGACCAGTCCAAGATAAAACTCTCGTCATATCGCCTTTGACTGAACCATAACCCTTCGCAAAATTAGGGTCATTGCCATAACTTTGCTTACCGGCATTCTGCAGCAAACTGCCAAAATCCTGAGGATTATTACTTCCTGGGGCCACGCTAGAGACACTACCAGAACCATTATTTGGCGGCGCTGGTGCTCGACTAGATCTACCTGATGGCCCTTTATCTCTACTGTTACTGCCACCTTTCTGTCCTGCTCTATCTTCGGGAGAATCAGGTGCATCGCAGGAAGGTTGAGGAGGGCATATTATTATATCACTCACATACCCTGTCGGATCTGTCCCTGCCAGCGGATTGTTCATGATATAGCTGTACGGATTCACGCTCTGGGTCGAGGTGGGGCTCTGAATGAAGGGATCCACCGACATAAATCGACCGAGGTTGTAATCATACACCCGACCGTTCATATGAATCAGCTGCTGCTCATTTAAATGTTCATGGTCGGTAAAACCACGACGGTTTTTATTGGTGATATCCAAGTCTTGCAACTGTGATAATAAGGTATTTTGATTAAGCTGGTCTAGGTGATGACTGTTACCCATATCGGCCGTGCGACCAAAGGGGTCAAAATAACGCTGACTGATAACATTGCCGTTTTGGTCCGCCATGGTAGTCGCACTGCCCAGCCTATCTCGCAGAGTGAACTGCAATAAATGGCTGCGTTGTGGGGTGTAACTCAGTATCGCAATATCATCTAAATAAGCACGCCAGCTACCATCATTATCGATTTCATAATATTTATCGACATAATAAGTGGTGGTTGTGCTGCCGGACACTGTGCGACTCTGCTTGGCCCGCATACCATCGCTGCCATACACAAAAGCCGTTAGCGTGTTATTGTTCGGCCCTCGCCCCGAAATAGTCAGCGGCTTATCCATGGCGTTATAAGTCATGGTTAAACCGTCACCCACTCGCAAGTTTCCGCGTTGATCATATTGAAAGTTGACAGTTGACCCATTGAGCTTATTCAGCTGGCACACCGCATTGGGGCCTGCATTGCTGTTAGCTGCGCAACTGTCATTACCGCCATAGCGATAGGCATTGGTGGCATTAGCACTGTGATCGGTCTTCTTAAGGAAGTTACCCACTTTGTCATAGGCATAATTCACCATGGCGGTGAATTTCGGATTGGTATTATTAAACTGATATTCTTCCAACCGATTCAAGCTGTCATAACGATAACTTTTATTTAGCCCAGTGCTGCCATTACGCTCACTGGTTAGGTTCATAAAATCATCATAGCCGTCATAGTAATGACCGTGAATAAATCCTAATGGTCCATCTACTTCCACACTCGACATAGTGCCTTCACTGTAATAAACCCGTGATTCAGACATCACTCTGTTGGCTAAGTTAGCGCCAGTAATGTGACCAGCCTCATCCATAGCAGTGATTTGACGATACACATAGCCAGAGGCAGCGTTGCTAGTCTGCTCTAGGTAACCGTAATCGTTATAGCCATATTTAAGGGTTAAGCCATTAGGGTATTCGAGCGCCTTGGGGCGGCCATAAAAGCCATCGTACTGGTGTTTAACCGTGCGACTCACACTATCTACTGTTACAGAGGTTTGCGCCAACTGTAGCGCAGCCGTATAGCCATATCTGCGGGTAACACCATTTTCAGTTTCAGCGGTCAGCATGCCTTGTTTGAGTGTATCCCAAACAAAAGTGGCGGTGCTTGGATCGCTGCCGACAGTAGTGGTTTTGCTGGTCACACGACCCAACGCATCGAGCACATAGGTTTGCACCACGTCGTTGGCATCAGTTTGCTTATCAAGCTCACCTAAGGTGTTATACCCAAAGAGGGTGGTCCCTTGGTTAGGATCTATCACTTTGGTTTTATGACCAAAACCGTTGTAAGTGGCTTTAATATCACGGTTGTTCGCATCGCGTATCACTAAAGGCCGGCCAGCACCATCATAGGCAAAACGATTAGTGCCATCTTGCGCATCCACCGTTTCATACAACCAACCCTGACTGCCATAGGTGCGTGACATCGTCCGACCTTCGACATTGATATTGGTTGTCAGCCCACTGTAAGTGTAAATCGACTCCAGCCCACCGGAACGACCATTGGGAATAGTACGTCTGCCGGATCTATCAAGGGCATCGAAATTGCTGAACTCGGTATAGTCGGCTGACGTGCCATTACCATAAGGCGTTGAATCTCGGGTCATACGCCCTAGCGCATCGTAATGCTTGTCTTGATATTGATAACCCCCATCAAAACCTTGCGTTGCGGTGCGCAGTAATCGGCCATGTCCGTCAAAATACTGCTCACTTTCAGGCATACCCGCCCCGCTCGTACGAGTCATAACAACAGGGACGTTTTCATTATCCTGTGGTGCATGATTACCTTCATTCGCCAGTAAATAGCGCAGATAACGTGTCGGACTGCCTGTCTGCTTCACTTGCACCGGACGGCCTATACCGTCGTACTGGGTTTCAGTAACAATAGTGTTTGGTGCTATCACTTTAGTGGGTAGCCCAAAACCCATATCGTATTGGAAAGTGGTGATATGGCCCTTCACATTGGTTACCGTGTAAGGAAGATAACCATCGTCGGCTTGGCCCACACCGTCTTTAGTGTAGGTAAAGTTGCTTTGTCTCGCTGTGATGGCAGTACACGCACTACTTTGTCCAGTGCTCTTAGTCCAGAGCGGTAAACCATAGTTGTTCAAGTCAGTTTGCTCGACGTGATTACAACTGGAATTGCTCGCGCTATAAGTCACATTTGTGAGCTTTTTATGCACATCGTCCCACGCATTCACCGTCTGGAGTTGCCACTGCGCTTTATCGGTCGTGCCGGCAGGATCATCTCCCCAAGCGCGCTGAACGGTATTGTGGGTGGTGCGTGTCCAATTAAATTTATTAAGCCACCAGTTATTTGTATCAGCGGCAAAATTGGTTTCAGTGATACTGGTATAGGTGTTGGCTTGACCCTTGATGTAATCCGTGAGCTTTTGTGTTTGCTTATTGACGTTACCCCACTGGTCCACATCCGTTGCATTCACAAGGTTTTCTTGAGTTGAAATAGGTGTTCCCAGTAAATCCCAACTCCGCTGTACCGAGCTGGTTTGAATATTGTGGTAGACATTGTTTATCGGGTGCTGAGGATTATCGACCCAAGTATTGTTGACTTGATTAACTATGGTATAACCCACACTCACAGTTTGCGATGTTAATAGCCCTACACGCGGAAACTTCTGCTCAAAAATGCTATGCACGGCTTTATCCCGCTGCATATCCTTTTCCCAGATTTGATTAAACCCAGTAAAGCCACGCCCTTGCAGGTTATACATCGCCCCTTTATAGGCATACTGGGTTTCGCTCTCGCCACCCTGGCTGTTGCTTTGCTTGAAGGACTGCACCACGTACATACTTGAGGCAAAATGGACATAACCAGAACCAACTTCATTATGGTCAGTGGTATACAGCTTGCTCTGTCCGGCACTTCCTTCACCAGTTGATAACGGACGATAGCGCCATTCGCTACTATTACCAAAACCATCCGTCACGGACTGCAGGTAATCAACTGAATTATAATCAGCGTATGAATTACCCGTTCCGGAACCATAGTTACGTATAATATAACCGCCATATTGAGTGCCATAGGGCGCGGGATTGGCATTAGGGAAATACGCTACAGAATCTGGTCCATACGTATAAACCGCATCAATCAAACCATCTCCAAAAGCATCAATAAAGGCCATTTGAGAAGCAGAGCCTTGGAAAGGGGAAACTTCTTTTCTCGCAACAAATTGCCCATTTGGAGTCAAGTCAAAGTAAATGACATCATATTGGTATATTGAATGATCATGTTTTTTGACATCTATCAGAGTCGATGGGTATTCAGATGTATAAGCAGCACTAATATCCCCATATATCTGATCTCCACAATAAGTTTGTAGCACATTACTGACGCTCCCATTGCGAAATGGGTCCACCAGTTTCACACAGTTTTCAATGATCCTCTCACCAGGGATTAACAATTCTTTCTTGCCATCATTATTAATGTCTACAAATTGCATGCTACCAGAAAATTTTGGCAGATTTATAAACGCAAAACTGCCATCGTCCCCCGCAGGAACTCTGTATCCTCTCGATGCCAGAAAAGCATCAGTACCTAGCGCTATGGATTCAGAAAACTTTACGTTACCCATATTTAATCTGACGACGAGTTCCCCCATTTCCCATCCAAACCAATCGGGTAAACCATCGCCATTAATATCATTGAAATAGCTGAAAAATGTATAATCTAATCGATAATTAGCTGGAAAACCTGAATAGCTACTCAAATCAAGAGTGCTTGTAGCAAAATTGACATCGGTTGATGAACTGTAGTTAAGTAAGAAAAATTTGGGATTACCGCCGGGTATACTACCAACAATTTTAGCGTCAATATCTGACACTAAAATATCGGGCAAGCCATTCCCATCAATATCACCAATCACATCAACTATTTGAGAAGGGTAAAATTTAAAATCTACAGAGCTGCGTTTTGTTTCGTAAGTCCAGAGGAGCTTCGCGGTTTGAAAAGGAATACTATTATTTCTTGTATGCAAGTACAGTTCAAGTTTAGGCTGACCATTATTATATCGATATAAAATAAGATCGGGCCAACCATCACCGTTAAAATCATCACTGCTCAATATCCTGTCAGAGTCAACTGACGAAGGTATTAAGCTTAAATTAGTATCTATAAATGAGCTCGAATTATCATTACTATAATTAAACTGTAGCTTTCCATTATAGATACGATGCGCATCACTGATACCATCCTGATCAACATCGATTTCAATACATGCTTGACTTGCTGTAAGGTAGTTGTAATGACATGAAAAATTTGATGTCATACTATTAGCGCTCACTAATTCTTGCTCTGCACTCGCATTAAATCCAATCCAATCTCGATTACCATCCCCATCAATATCACCCTGAGACAAAATATTAACTAAATCAATTACATTATGATATTTAGGCTCTCCTCCAATATTTATTTGCTCCGCAGAACCAAAAATTTGAGTATCTGACCAGTCTAAATGAGTCTCTTTAGCCCATTGCCATTGTGAATCTAAGTAAGCAGCATGCCTGATATCAGAAATAATTGAGCGATGAGTCGTTTGACTAACTAAATGCTCTACTTCATATTTAAACACTGGTTTTGCATTACTATAAGAAGTTATGCTTGAAAGTCTTCTTTCTGTAACGATTTTGCTGCCGGTCAAATAACGTACACTTCTGTCTGGACGCATCTCATAACTAAACACAACACTACGATCACCAACTTGATTCGATGTTCCTGTGTAATATATGTTCTGTAGCAAATGCTCACCAGCAACGCTATTATCGTATTCATAATCTATTGTATTTGCACCCTCAGAATAGGATTCTTGCGTCACTTTCCAGCTTAATGCAGTGCTTAAACCACTCGGCACAAAGCGACTATTGCCGTTTGCGCCATAAGTTGCCGTACTACCATCAGGCTTATAGACGGTAAAGCTGTTACTATTGTCATTGATATTGCCGTGCTGGACAACTTTAACGAAGGAATCCATCTCAGTGCGATATTCGATACCATTAGTACCATAAACACCAGCATCCCCACCCTCTACCAAAGGAACAGGTATCAAGCGCCGCCCATCAAGGCATAACCTATCTGTCGAGGCATTGAAAGTCACCGCACGGGTAAAGCCATCTTGAGCGTATGTCGCTCCGCAGCGACTGATAGTAGAGCCTGCACTTAGCGACCAGCCCACACCTAAAATGCCATTACCGCCTTGAGAGTTGTAACTGAGCGAAATTGAGGGCTGAACACCATTACGCCCTGGTGGTAAATCGATGGGAATTTGGTAGCTTGCTTGCCCACCTGACACACCTGCCTTACCTTTTACCGTCGCAGCGCTTAAGTCAACAACTTGCGAAGGTTCAATGTCACTACCACCTTCATCTGCGACATTTATTGCATCAAACAACATCCAATCGTTTTCTGTCACCGTGACTACTGTCATCGTGACTACTGTCGAAACCTTCCAACCACTGCAACCTGAGGCATTACAGCTGCGAATTTGGTACCTGTAGCTGCCGTTAGGTCGACTGGCACGTGTGTAACTGGTGGTCGTTGGCGATGTGATCGTCGCCCATGCCCCATTGTTCACACTCTCTTGCAAAGTGTAACTGGTAGCCGTACTCGACGCTCCCCAGCTGATGGCAATACTGCCATTGGTGACCGTTGCCGTGGGCACTGAGATACTGGCTGGCACTGGCGGTGGTAACAAGACGGTTACGGCTGAAGAAACGGCCCAAGCACTGCATCCTGAAACATTACAGCTACGAATTTGGTACTTGTAGCTGCCGTTGGGTCGACTGGCGCGTGTGTAACTGGTGGTCGTTGGCGATGTAATTGTCGCCCACGCCCCATTGTTCACACTCTCTTGCAAAGTGTAACTGGTTGCCGTACTAGACGCTCCCCAACTGATGGCAATATTGCCGTTGGTAACCGTTGCCGTCGGTACTAAGATACTGGCAGGCACTGGTGGCGGCAACAATACGGTTACGGCTGAAGAAACAACCCAAGCACTGCATCCTGAAACATTACAGCTGCGAATTTGGTACTTGAAGCTGCCGTTAGGCCGACTGGCACGTGTGTAACTGGTGGTCGTTGGCGATGTAATTGTCGCCCATGCCCCATTGTTCACACTCTCTTGCAAAGTGTAACTGGTAGCCGTACTCGACGCTCCCCAGCTGATGGCAATACTGCCATTGGTGACCGTTGCCGTGGGCACTGAGATACTGGCTGGCACTGG
>JBALXO010000059.1:10808-24048 GCA_036960615.1 Cocleimonas sp.
AACTGGTTGCCGTGCTGGCCGCGGCCCAACTGATACCAATACTGCCATTGGTGACTGTTGCAGTCGGCACTGAGATACTGGCGGGCACAGAAGGAGGAAACAAAACATTCACTGCACTGGAGTAAACATAAGCACTACAACCAGCAGAATTACATGCTCTAACACTAAAATGATACGTATGTTGGCCAGAACCTGAGACTAACCTATTGTAACTAATACCAGTATATGATGATAAGACACTTACTGATTGACCACCATCTACTTTTTCTAGCAATTGATAATATGTTGCTGTTTGAGTCGCATTCCAACTCACCAGTATTTGTTCATTTAATACCTGAACAGTTGGGACAACAACACCTGAAGGCTTTAATGGAGGCACTATGACTGATACAGGCGATGAAACTCGCCAATTCCCACAACCGATATTGTTACACGATTGGATCCGATAGCTATAATTTCCACCTAATGTAACATTAGTGGCGTAGGTCGGATCAACAATAGAAGGCTTAGATGTAATAAATTGCCAGCTGCCATTATTATATTGTTGCTCAATATTATATGACGTTGCACCTGTTACTTGGCTCCAGCTAATCGATAGCAATGATTTAGTTGTCGGGCTGGATGGAACATTTATATAAGGTGGATTTGGGGGGCTTAGCACTTCAATAAAAATCGTGTCACTAAAATTTCGTAACATTGACTCCCCAACCTTTGGGTCATAGACATCCCTTAAAACATTCAAAACATACTTATATGAGCCAATATTACTATTTGAAAGAGTGACACTTGTTCCTGATGATGAAACAGTTCTAACTAATATATTATTTTTATACTCTTTGACTTTATAATTTACTAATCGCGACGGACCTACTAAATCCCACGAAATAGTGTAATTACTATTCTTAATAACAGACGTTGGATAACTTTGAAACTCATCAGCGATAGCACTACTACAAAATAACGTTAGTAAACCTAAAAAAATTATGCCCTTTAATAATTTCATTTGAAATTCCATTTTCTGCACATGACGGTATTGAGAGAAAAGCTAACAGCACAGAATTGGAAAGTAAACAAGTAATTAACAATTTATTATCAAAACCATAACAACCAGACCTTTGCAATCGTAGAAATGCTTGGGCTACCGTTTTACGCAGATGATGCATCAAATCATGGTTCTATCTCACTATGGATAACACGCTAAGCAGCTGTTATTTAACTTGTTATTCAAGAGTTGACGCTCATCGAAACTTATTAGCAAAATGGGATTTGTACTCCAATCTATAATATTCATCATTGCTTGAGACAAAGAATGTCACATCCACATTTGTCTTTCCTTCAACCACGACAGCCACCTGCGATTTTCAGTTTGCAATACGGCTTTTCTCAACTCATTACGATTAACATTCCAAGGCAGTGTACTTAAATCAATTTCAATGGCGTCAATACCGGCAGACCTATACTTTTTTCCCCTAGCTAACCCTTTTGGTTGGTAAAAAATCTCGACTGCTAGCGTTTCATCTTTTGCTGATTGACTCATAACATCAGCAATTAGCTCACCACTCAATCTAACTTCTTGCTTTGCTTCTACCAGTTGAAAACAAGAAAGTTCGACACCGGTACGCTCTACAACTTCGCCAGCCATATCCGTGCAGGAATAAACTCTGCGAACTTCGGGTAATACAAGGTTTGAATTTTCAGATGCCGATTCTTCTAGGATTTACTTTGCCGCAAGGTGCAATGCAGACTCTCCACCGCAGCCTGTGTTAGTCTGATGTGAAAAGTAATGAGCTTTCTTCGATCCTTGATTAGCAATAAGTGGTCTAGAACAATTTATTGAGAGGCATATACATTCGCACGCCTTCCCTTTTTCAACCTCAGAAATATGACACATAACGCCATCAGCGCTAAGCCCCCAAGCAATTTTCACATCAGACATATTGAATCCTTTCAAGCTTTCCAATCGAAAAAGATATTACCTCAAAGAAGTGCAATTTAGTATTTATAATATACAAGCCACAAGAATAAACATATCATATATGATAACAAGGCTAGTTTGGCTTAATAGCGCCTAAACCCTAAGTAACTTCTGCTTGAGAGTATAGAAGGTCGGAAAATGAAAGACTTACATTCAGTAAAAGAAAAAGCACTAAGCGACACAAATACTAATCATGAATATCAAAAGCTTGAATCTGAATTCATGCTCATTAATGCTTTGATAAGTATGCGAAAATCAGCAGAACTAACACAACGCCAAGTAGCTATTTATATGGGAACAAAAGAGGCTAACATATCGCGTCTCGAAAGAGGCTCAGGCAATCCAACCCTTAAGACACTGCAAAATTATGCAAAAGCCTGCGGTTGCAAACTACACATTGGATTTGATGTTATTACTTAGTAGATAGGAAGCTATACTTTCTTGTGAAAGTTCTTCTATAAAAAAGCTTAGATGAAATTGTACCACAATCGCATTACTTGTAATTAATTGATATAAAACCAGTTACTGTTATTTAAATATTGGTGTAAACGTTATTATTGTACTTACTAACAGTTTTCCCCTCTGTCACCCTCAATAGCTTTGTCTTGTGTAGCTCACATTCGAAAGAGTTATACTGTTGTGGTGGAATTAGCACTGTAATCGGTCTTCTTAAGGAAGTTACCCACTTTGTCATAGGCATAATTCACCATGGCGGTGAATTATGGATTGGTATTCTTCCAACCGATTCAAGCTGTCATAACGATAACTTTTATTAAGCCAAGTTTACCTGTAAGGTCAGGGAATAAAAGCTGGTGAGCGGTAAGCCCTAGAACAGTGAAAATACAATGAAATTAACTACTTTTTTTTGGAAAGAATACTATTTAAACATTCCCAAAAAAGAGGCTTTTCATTCTCCTGAATTTCAATAACTAAATTAGCAGGACAAGTCCGCCATCCACTTTTATTACAGCGCTGGCAATCAAGCTCTGTCGATATATAAATCTCTTTTTGTAAGGCGATTTTAGTAATGATGCCAAAGTTGACTACTGTTTTCTTTGCTGTATTCCTCCAGAAATTATGAAATGGTTGATAACTTGAATTTATTAAAGCAAGAAATAAAATCTCATGATGGTAATCGAGTTGACGCAAAGCACCTTGATTTATTGTATTGGCGCTCAGTGATGGTAATGAATTCAAAACATCATCAGGGAAGTAATGCTGCTTCGAAGCTAACCACAATTTGAATGAGTGTTTCATACACGGAGAAATGAAAATTTCATTAGTTTTGTCAAAACTAACGTCAAGGTTTCTTAACATATCCATTGCAGACTTCTGAAGAATACAAGAGTTTTTAGGGATATTTCCTTTCAAAATATTTTGACATGCTATTTCCACTAAATTTGTAGAATCACCCATCAATTTGTATAACGGCGTTTTATGAGTTTCGCAAACAGACAAAAATTGCCATTGAGCTTTAAAGTAACCAAAACCGATACTTTCAATACTATCTCGAATGCAACAATTACAGAAATTAATTACTCGAACTGCATTGCTATAATATTGGTTGTAAGATGGGCCATAAGTCTCTTTTCTCACTCCATGAATAAAGTCGTATAAAGCAAATGAAAATGTTGTGGGATCTCTAAAAGGTCGATTCTCGTTCTTTACATAACCAGAACGGTCTAACAAATCAAGAAGTATTTGGTCACCATATAAGTGAAAATGACTACTTATATTTGATATAGAATTTATTTTATTCCAATGCCCAGCTTTATTAAATAGCTTTCTAACAGGAAGTCCCTTTAATAAGCTAATTCGGTAAATAAAACCATGAAAGGACTCATCGGGTTGCGGTAGGAATGGAGAGGTCATCTTTTATATACATTAAATCCTTGCACTGGGTACTCGACCAAAATAAATGTGCCACTACACAGTACATTGCTTAGAGGGTCGGTACTTGGAAAAAAAGTCACCTATGTGACACAAACGACTAAAGTATGAGTGATTTAATTTATATTCTCAATGAAAACTGAAAACTGAAAACTGAATATCATATTTGCACGATAAAACTAGGTTTAGCACTCAAAATGGTGGATCAAACGTAGACACAACCTTTTCTCTAAACCCACCTAAAAGCTCAAAAGATTGTGATATTAAACCAATAATGTTTTTAGGTGTGGATATATCCAGAAAGTCTGGTTGTAAAGGCTTTTGCTGATAGTTGCCCCTAAATTCTAGTTTGTTAGTGCCTATAGGTGAAATGCCAACGTTCATAACTGCTTTATTATCTAACGATACTACGTCTGACAGACTAACATTGACGGGAGTTCTAAATATTACAGGTTGTTCGGGTATTTCTTCTGCTATCATATTTGCAAACTCAACAAGTTTTGGCTCTGCAAACGTGAATAGCCATGCTTGCTGATCAACTGATGTCGTCATACGTAAAATACTGCCTAATATTTGTCTAAAGTAGAGCTCGGTTTTAACTCTACTTAGGTGACAACATATTTGCAACCGTGGGATATCCGTGCCCTCACTTACCATCCCAACACTGACTATCCAGCTGATCAAATTGTTCCGAAATTCATTTATTTTATGTGAAGGTTCGTCTGACCATATTACGCGTTATAGTCAGATATAATTTCAATTAAACTCTGAGTCGTAAAGATCCAATATTAACCATAGCATTTCTAATCACTAAGCTATGAAGCGTTTCATCAGGAAGAGGGGGGGGTATCTCAAAAAACAACGCCTGAGGGGGCTATGTGACTTATTCAATCAAATTTAACAGGCCTAGAAATAGAACTTAAAAAGATTATCGTGCTTAATATACATCTAAATATCAAGCCTTACAAATCTATGGATTCGGCATAATTGATGTGACCATTCAGCCTTTTTAAGTCATTATTTGATACCTTACCAGCTTCCAATAAATGCTTATAAGCTCTTATTTTATTCCTATAACCTTTCGTCAATCTTGGCTTATCTCCGTTAACTAAGAGACCGTGAACTTTTAATCGCTGTCCTTTTAGAGAGTCAGCAAAATACTCTTTATCAGCATTTAACTCCAAACCAGTATTTTTAAATATCTGACCGACGAGCAGTTTCAAGTTATCAGGAAAAACACCTTTACCAGAAAAAACAATGTCATCAGCATACCTAGTTACTGTAACACCCAACTCCTCCCCAAGCTTTTTCAGCTCGCCATCAACGTCTTTCATTACCAAGTTAGAGAGAACGGGGCTCGCAGGAGAGCCTTGAGCTAAGAAACCATTAAAACAACATAGAGATGCAGCCAATTGACTGCCTATTTCAGAATATCCAATTTTTTGAAAAGCAGCCGAGACTAACTCCTCTGAAATTGAAGGGAAAAAATCTTTAATATCTATAGAGTATAGCCATTTAGCATTGCAATGCTGCTTCGCAGCCATTCGGGCAGAAGTTTCAGGAATAAAACCAAACACATGTTCAGGAAATTTGATAGTTAGGCACAAATGATGCCCTATCCATTTCTGGATAACCTTAAGAGCAACCTTTGGTGCTTGGATTTCCCTTACTTTCTTCCCCTTCTTAATAGTGAAGGTGCGATAGAATTTATATTGTTGTTTACTTAGTGCATGAATGAATTCTAGTGAATATCCGAACAAAATTGCTAAGCAATAAGGTGATACTACAGGCGGGAGATTCGCTTCAGCTAATCGTGATATCTCTTGAGCATAACGGACTTGTTGAGGTTCGGGTAAAGCTTCTAAATAGCTTTCAACCTTATGGTAAGAAATTAGGAGCGGCGCGGCATTCATGACACTATTCTCTTTAACATTATTTCTTTATCAACGATGGACTCACGTCCAGCTGAACGAAGTGAAGATGGACGTGAGTCCATCGATGCTTCTGTGCCAAGCCTTCGCAAACGGGCATGATACACACCCTCACGATAATTCATCGCCGCTCCTGAAGTGTATTTCACCATTTCCTCTTTCCTAAAGCAAGTGCTCTTGTAATATCAGATCCATTTCTATTAAATGCATTAGGGATAAGAGATAAACCTGCTGCAGTTAACGAATATGATTTAAAAGAGTGCTCTCTAATAACAAAACCCTTTTTTATTAATTTATCAAATTGCTTATTAAGCCAAACATCAGAAACATCAGAGTAATCTTCCATCAGTGTTCTTGTGACAGATTGAAGTGTTGCCGGCTGTAAGTTTTTAGTGGCTTTAAGTATGCTTGGAAGTGATGGTAAGCTTGCTTCAGAGTCATTCCAATGTACATCCTTAAGCTTCATTGATGATTCAGACAGTAAATGACTATAAACCTTGTATATCTCACATTTTAGTGGTTCCGTTAAATTTGAAACAGATATCCACGAATTAACTTCAAAAGAATCTGAAACCGACATATACAACTGATCCACTGAACCATTAAACCTTTGATTTAACATTTGTAACAACCCAGATTCCAAAGACTCAACTTTTCTAGACTTCAAGTAAATCACATGAACCAGAACACCATATTTGTCTTCTAATTTAGCTGAAACGTTTTTAATCTGCCTAGAAGAAACAAAGCCTTTTCCCCCGGTCTCAGCGACCTTATCTTTAGGTATATACAACAAAATCGAACCATCAGTTGATCTAATTTGAAGATCTGAAGCAAATATTCGTGCTAACTCAGAGGGAAATTCTGATATATTTTCTTTTTTAAGCAAGTCCAACATCCTCCCAAACTCTAAGAATCGTTTTGCAATATGCATGCGCTCTATCAGGCCATTCACGTGCTGTTGTAAGCTTATGACTCCTCAGTGAGATTACCTTTCCAGCAATAACTACCGGTTCTTCCGGTGTGTAATCAGCAATAACTCTTGCATCATATGCCCGTTCAAGTAATTCAGCTAAATTTTCGCTAGATAATTGAAGGTTACTCAACAACCGACTCTTCTCACCTAAAGAAATCAATTCGCTCCTAGCTTGCCTATCTAACTCCTTTTTAACAGGCTTTCGAATTGTTTCCCGAAGCCTTTTAGGAAGTTCAGAGTGAGGAGTTGTTTTCCATTTAGGGTCTAACTTTGCTAACATCTCTCTTGTAACTAAAAAAGAAGCATAGTAGTACCGATTAAAAGCACTTCTTCCTAATAGATTAGTAGCAGCAACACCAGAGTCACTTAAAGCCAAATTTTCTAATGCAACCCCAACGCGCTTCATATCTTCAATCCCTAATAAGCAGTATCAACAGAAAAGTAAGGTCGTTGCCATAACTAATGTGTTCATTCTCTAACGACTCTTCCGGTCGTATTATTTATTCTATATTGCGATATTAATCTACCACAAATACGCGCCATCACAGCTTGCATCATACCAAGGGGACATAAAGCACTCAATTGGTGAATAAGTTTCATCACCCTTCATTATCAATTTACCTTAATACTCAGTCTTTAAATAACCAAAGTTCTAAGACGTATAATTTTGAATAAAAAAACGGCAATAGTGTTTTTCAAACAAAACATTTCTAAACCTTATTCAGACAGGCCGAGTGATCCATTAAGGCAATCGAATAGAACGGAATGTCTCACTAAGCTGCAGTGCAGCGCTTCTTCGATCTCCCATATCAACAAGTATATCTAGAATTATCAACAACTTTTGAGCAAGCGCAAGTTCCATAGGTGCCTCTCGGTGAGCAAAGTGCTGCACCATTCCTGCCAAACGCGCGGGAATAAAGGTTCCATGCCACCCTTTTAGGTTATTAATCTCCTCGCTCAGGGTTATAAGCACTTGATCTGCAAAAACATCAGCTGGATAGTTATCTTGGGCTCGTTCACAGAGTGTTAAAAATGGATCCATAACGGGTGCAGCCCATCCTCCAGCTCGAATTAGACGGTCGACTAAAGGAAGAATACGGTCAATATCAGACCAATCACCATTTACGTATCGGGAAGCCAAATCGGCATGCTCGACTGAGACAAACATAAACGTGCGAATAAGGTCTGACTTATGAAAGCCGGAGAACTTTCCACTACGATAGGAATCACTTTTGAAATCTGTGGATTGGAGAAACCTACCAAGACACAAGTCTAGTGTTACGGCTGCATCTTCAGGAATGATTTTAGAATCGTATACGTAGATGCAGATATAAGTATCAGTGAATGGGCCAAGGAGTGACCAGCAATTGTCTCCCTCAAGCTTCAATATCGGATCAAGGAGGTGGACTTTGAATTCACAAAGAGAGAGAAGTCCCGCCACTTTACCAAGCGTTGAACCGAGGCCGTGAGTCCATTCATAAATGTCAGTAGATGACTGATTCCGTCGCCCAAGCTTAACCCATGAAGGCGCATTCTTTTGGTTTGTCCACTCCAGAAGACCTATCAGGAAATCGAGTAGCAAGCCTCTAGCACCGCTATCAAAAATTTCATTGAAAGGAATATGTTTGATAATTTCTGCTGCAAATTTAGAATGCCACGTAACATCCGGCTTGGTCCATTGCACTGAAGATTCTATCGTATCATCGAAGTCGTAATCATCATGACTTCTATATCTTCGTTGGTCTTCCCCTTGTTTAACTTTAATCCAAGCTGGAGGCGGCAATGGAAGAACTGACCATTCTGTATTGCTCTCATAGAATTCAATAACTAAGTTAGCTTTTGATTTATATCCATTTACGGAGTGGTTCTCTTCTCCATGAGATTGTAATTGCTGTTTTGATCGTGGTGGAATATGGCACAGGGAAAACGCCAAGTGTAATGCAGCCCATGTCAACTTAGGATTGCTAGGACAAAGCTTGCAAGCTTCTCTAATCGCTGTCAGCGATACACATTCAAGTGGGTGTGCAATCAAGCCTAGGAGGTCACAAGCCGCACTATTATTAGCAGTACCTTCGCGAAGATCAGCTGCAATCCCCAGCGCCACATAGATTACTGGATGCCACGGAATTGAAGACCTTGGTGACCACATCTGATCGGGTATTTCTTGAAGGTGGATAGCACGACAGAGGACTTCCCGAGCCCACTCAAGGTTTTCAAGCGAGACCCCTTCTCTGGCGTGGAGCAATAAGGCAGCCGTCGCAGCAACTGCTCCTCGGCGTTTATCCAGAAAAATCTTGTCTTCACCTTCTCCACCCGTCGGTTCAAACAAGTTATTGGCATCTGCTTCTTTAGCGATACAGATAGCTGTTTCAACTGTAAGTCCATCCCCTAGTTTATTATCTTCGAAGAACTTGAATACCCATGCCCAAAGGTTCGACAACATAAGAAACTTAGACGCTTCTTCTCTTCTGGCGATGTTTTCTGGCTGGGCAGCAGAAGGACTGACGTGGACAATTGTAATCAGCTCTGAGTTATCTTCACTTCGATATGCCTGATAATTCTGATGCTCTGCTAACTCAGCAAATTCTAATGCTTGATTTAATAGATATTCCTGAGCTTCAGGTATGTCACGATCCCCCTCATACTGATAAGGTAATTCATTCTCAAAATTCAGAATAGCATGACAGGCTCGTTCACTTATTTTCCCTTTCCCAAATATGAACTTTGGCAGCATGAAGAGAAGCTGAGTTTGTCTGATTTTTCGAGCATTAGCAGCCTGTATACATTCAATATGCAGTTTGTCTGAGCGGTCAAAACCTATCAGATTTGCTATTGAGGACAATTCTTGTCCCATTCTATTGCGATCAGCAGCTAACAATCGCTGTGATGTAAACAGAGGTAACGAAGTCTCCGATACAGTCTCAGTATGAAGTGCGATCATTGCAGCAACGCCTAAAATAGCTATGCCGTCATTTCCCTCAACAATTTGTTTGATCAGCTGATCAGCAGAGCGACCATGTTCTAGCTCTGAAAAGCACCACTCTTCAAGTGCCATAAACCCGCAACCAATAGCGCTTGGCGCCCCAAATGATCTAAACCACTGATACTCCCTGTCAGTTCCCCAAAACTTTTGGGATCCCCAAGGAAACTTCAGTTCTAATGGTATAGGAATGCCATCTCTATTGCGTGAGTGACGATGTAATTGTCTCCACGCAGTCATTGCATGGTTAGTAAGCTCCTGAAGAAGTCGTAGCGCTTCATCCGGCGACGATTGAAAAAGTGACTTAAAAGGTTCTCTAAGTGCTGATGCAGGGCTAAAGTTACGGTAGTCATCTTGAATTGAAAGTCTTTCCCATTCATGCCCATTAAACCCTCTTTCACTATGTAAAAGAACATTATCACTTGAAAGTATCATTTTATCATTAAATGTACGTTCATCTTTCGGTTTTGCTTGAGCAGCATTTCGCTGCTCAATTCTATCTCGAAACTCTTTTTTTTCACGTGCAATGCTGTCGTCAGGAAGTTCCTTACAAAGGTATTTCAACGATAGTTCAACAACCAGTTGAGGCAACTCTTGAACAACAATGTGAGAGTTGCTGATGATGTCCCGATAATCATTCTCACTAATTTTTTCAGAATCGATTACTCTTTGCAAATAGGCACTTGTAATCTTTGGCTCGGCTTTTGAAGATCTCAATATAAGCTGTCTTAGCGAGTTTCTAAAATCATTCAGACTAGGTATATCTTTCCAAAATGCAGCACTTTCATTTGGTTCATCAAATGTTCTAACCTCGTCAATGGAGATAAGCCAGTCTGAGCTCTGTTGCAACATAGCTTTAGAAATAGGGTTCTCAATTCCAGCTAGAGCATTTTGCCACACCTCAAAAACGGCTAATACTTCAGGATAAAGCTTCTTTGGAATGTCTGAAGCATGACGAAGAATAAAATTAATAAGTCGTCGCCAAACAGAGAGATCTGAAGGCCACCCAAGGAGGTAAGCAAAACGTTGACGCTGCTCTTGTGGGAATGCACCAGCAAGGATTGAGGTATTAGGTGATGTCTTTTCCGCCTGAAACCAAACAAGAACTTTCTTAAAAAGTCTAAAGTCGTCAGCAAAAACAGTTTCAGCGAATTGGCTTTCATCAAATTCAAACTTAGCCGTACCCAATGGAGCAAGCAACCATGATCGTAACCACTGTGATCTTAGGTTAGAAGCTTCAGCATGGACTAAGCTGGTCTTCCATTCCTTCCCCTTTACATACTCCCATTGAGAGATAAGCTCAACAACACGTGCAACCGCAGGCGGCTCCCCACAAGCTCTAATCTCTTCTATCCATTGAGACTCGCGTTCAGCCAATACGTGGAAAAACGCCCATTCAAAAAATATGTCATGAGAGAAATTAATAGAGATCCCCTCCCGAGCATTCTGCAGGATTCCATCCGCTTTTAGCTCTTCAATATGCGCAACAGAGGGAAGCTGACGAAGACTAATTGGCTGGTTGAGCTGTCGTGCGCGAGCAGATGCTAAGTTGAGGAGAACAAGCTGACGCTCAATAACATTTTGCCCTGTTTCATTATACCCCCCACGTCGCCACCAATTTTCTATCAAGTCGACTTCTGATTGAGGAGAAAAAACAGAAGAGTCAGGATCAGTGATATAACCTTGGCTCAAGACCTTGGCAAAAAATGGTCGTCTGACGATTTCTTGCACTTGGGAAGTCCCAAAAAGAAGTGACCTCATATATGGTTTACTACTGGCGAGCACCTCAGCTTCTTCATCACTCAGTTGGCTAATTTTTAATGTATCTACTGTCAAATGGTTGAGAAAGATCCCCAACCAATTACGCAAAACCTCAATACCGGTATCACGAAGAGATACAACTATTCGCCAATTATCAAGCAAAGGTGATTCAGTGATCACTCGAAATAAATCAAGAATGATAGCTTGCTTCTCTTTTTCAATGCGATCTATGGCATCAATAAAGAGAGTTGATGTGCCTGTGGCACCTATTTCTACGAGAAGTGCCTCAAGAGATACAGTCGAGAGACCTTGAGAAATAGCGAAACTGTTCCAACTTGACCCTTCTAGCTGTTCAGCTTTGAGGAATATGACAGGTCCGACATTCAACGCACGTTGCACCGCTCGCTTTATCATCACGGATTTACCACTGCCGGGTAAACCGCGAATTTGGACAACGCGAGCAGAAGAGAGCTTACTGTCTAAATCCTCAAGAACACCTGTTCGATCAAGCTTCTCGCCTCCAATATCGTCTTGAATTATATTTGCGTAGCTCTTTGCTAGCTCAGACAACCTATCAAGATCCTGCCGAAAAGAGGTTGCTCCAGTAAGACTCGCCACTGGTGAAATGTTGCGAACAAGACGTGTGCGATTAATTTGTCCAGCTTTACCAGCAGATGCTCGAGCTAATTGAACTAACCTAGTCCAAACAAGCGAGGCCTTATCGGCATCATCAGGAACAAGGCAACTTCGAATATTATTAATTGCACTCGAGGGTTCTGTAGCACCCTCACTAAGGAAGTCGAAACGTATAAGCACAAAGTGCGAAAGGAATTGATATACTTCTTCGTTCGATAACTGGTCGCCTTTTGCCTCTTCAAGCAAGGCAACGACATCATCCTTGACCGTATGGATATCTTGGCTTGCAATGCCCTCATCATCAAATCGAGAAAAAAAGTGCTCAGAACCCATACTTTCCCGAGCCCACTCACAAAGGGTCTTTAGAGTTCGTTCTTTGGCTGCAGTTATTGTGTCAACTGCGGCGCCATAACGATCCTCATGGATGCGAAAATCAGACTTTTTGAAGGTGAGCCAGCTATCACTGATTATATCGCGAAAATCTTTATTAGTTCTTGTGCGGCTAATAACTAGCGTACGTTTAACTTGAAGACTCAGTCGAGCAGGATTATTGTTTATACTTTCAAAATCAACAATCACATCATCAAGAGGCTGACCAAAGTCACGCTGTTGAGTTGATACTTGCACTACGAAGCGATCTTCAATTCCAGGGGCGTTTGCTTGAGCCAATAGTGCAGACAAATAGAATGCTGTAACATTTCCTTCAAAAGTGAAGCCTTCACCACCTGCTAGTTCTGGAGACTGAGCCATTTTTTACTCTTTAAATATAAGCAATTAGTAAATACTGGTATTCACAATACTAAACTCATTAACTTAACAGGTCGATGTAAACATTTAACATGACGAAAATTACTGCGCATCAATCAAATTCCTATACACCCTTAATGTTTTAGGTAGTTTATGCTTATGTTTAGTTAACCAACCATGACCACCCAACAACTTATCAAGCAGTGTTCTTGATAACTTATTTTCATGTTCTTGCATAATGGATCTGATTCTAGCCATCAATAATTTATCTCGCTGATGCCAATCGACTCTAGGCTTTGCAACCGGTTTTTGAGCTTTAGGAAGGTGCAACTCTAGCCATTGTTTTT
>JBALXO010000060.1:0-5079 GCA_036960615.1 Cocleimonas sp.
GGGGGGTGTTGCTTTTTTAGGCTCACCAAGAGCCAAAAAGTATGCAGGAATTTCCGAAAGGAAATACCAGTACCAAGAGGTAATCGCGAAGTACAGAGGTGTAAAAAACACACCCCCCACCTTTTTGTCTGTTTTCAATACGATGATATAGCCATATTTGTTAAAGCAATACCACATCAAACTGTTCTTGCGTATACAACGACTCAGCTTGAAAACGTATCGGTACGCCAATAAATTCTTGCAGTTCGGCCAAACTATCAGATTCTTCATCTAGTAATAAATCTGTCACATCTAACGAGGCTAATACCAATAACTCACGTGCATCGAACTGGCGTGCTTCACGCAAAATCTCACGAAAGATTTCATAACATACTGTAGTAGCAGTTTTTATGTAGCCACGACCTTCGCAAGTTACACAAGATTCACATAAGATATGCTCTAAAGATTCGCGGGTTCGTTTACGCGTCATTTCCACTAAACCCAACGATGATAGTGTTGTTACGGATGTTTTAGCAGAATCACTTTCTAAGGCTTTTTCCAATGCGGCTGTCACTTGATCTTTGTGTTGTTCTTGTTGCATGTCGATAAAATCGAGAATAATAATGCCACCTAAATTACGCAAACGCAGTTGTCGTGCAAGTGTTTGAGCAGCTTCAAGGTTAGTTTTGAAGATAGTCTCTTCAAGATTACGATGGCCTACAAATCCACCCGTATTAACGTCAATGGTCGTCATGGCTTCGGTTTGATCGATAATCAAATAACCGCCTGACTTTAAAGTAACTTTGCGTTTTAATGATTTTTGGATTTCGTCTTCAACCGAATGAATGTCAAAGATCGGGCGACTGCCGTCATAGTGTTCTATTTTATCAGTAAGCTCAGGAATAAAAATATTAGAAAACTCGATTAGACTCTTATAAGTGGCACTGGAATCGACTCTAATCGTCTCAATATCTTCAGCGACTAAATCACGCAAGACTCTTTGCACTAAGGGTAAATCAGAATATATTTTGCGTGTATCCGTTTGTAAATCAGACGCATCATTTACACGCTTCCATAATTTACTCAAAAATGTGATGTCAGCTTGAATCGCTTCTTCGGAGATACCTTCTGCTGCCGTTCTGGCGATATAACCGTATTTACTGATTTTACCAATAGAATTAGCTACCGTATTATCATTTAGCAAAACTGCTTCTTTATCACAAGATTGCCTACCACTCTCGATAATATCCTTTAGTCGTGTACGCTCTTCCTCACCTTCTATTTTGCTCGATACGCCGATAGTATCGGTATCTGGCATCAACACAACATAGCGTGATGGAATCGTCACATGCATCGTTAGGCGCGCACCTTTGGTGCCAAGCGGGTCTTTAATTACTTGCACCAGGACATATTTGCCTTCGTGCAGTAATTTTGAAATCGGTGGGAGTTTAATTTCTTCTTCAGGGTTATCTTCATTGAAGATTAGCGCTTTAGGAAAACGCAAATCAGAGGCATGTAAAAATGCTGCTTTTTCTTGACCAATATCGATAAAAGCCGCTTCCATGCCAGGTAACACTCGACACACTTTACCTTTGTAGATATTGCCTACAATTCCCTGACTAGAGCTTCGCTCTATCATCAGTTCTTGCAGGATGCCGTTTTCTAGTAACGCTACCCGAGATTCTTGAGGCGTTACATTTATTAGTATTTCTGCGCTCATGATACATCCTAAATTTTTAAATTCTTTTGCTTACGTTCTCATTATTATTATTTTGAACGCTAATAAGCGAACAACAGACCATTTATTTATTATTAATATTCTTTAATAAATCTGCTGTTTCAAATAAGGGTAATCCCATTATGCCTGAGTATGAGCCTTCAATGCGTTCTATAAACGCCGCTGCAAGACCTTGAACAGCATATGCACCTGCTTTATCTTGTGGCTCTCCTGTTTCCCAATACTCCTCTATTTCTTTTAAAGATAACTCTCGAAATAACACTCGATTACGATTCAGGCGAATCTCAGTCTTACCCTTATAGCTTAGTGCAACTGCAGATAAAATCTCGTGCCAATTGCCAGACATGTTTGAGAGCATATGATGTGCGTGTTCAAAATCTCGCGGTTTAACGAGTAATTCCAGATTCACCAAGCCAGAACTAAGCACACCTAGGGTATCAGAACCTAGAACCGCTAAACCCTTTTCATTAGCATCGTAATCAACATGAACTGCCTGAGATTTTTCAATTGCAAGTCTTTTAACCAAAGATTCTGGTGTTTCATTCGCTTGACTACTTTCATCAATATCAACGGGTTGAATGGTATATTTCACTCCTATTTGATCTAGTAACTCGGCTCGACGTGGTGAGGCTGAAGCTAGGATAATTTCAGGATATTTATTATTCAAAGAGGTCATCTACTATTAACCTGCCCGATGGTAAGGATGGTTTTCTGTAACCGTAAAAGCACGATAGATCTGTTCTGCGAGAACTACACGAACCAAAGGATGAGGAAAGGTTAAAGCAGATAGCGACCATTTCTCTTGTGCCATTTGCAATAACTCTTTGCTAAGTCCATCAGGTCCTCCAATAATCAGCGCGACATCTTGGCCACCCATCATCCAATCTTGCATTCTAGTAGCGAGCTTTTCAGTACTCCAAGATTGTCCTTTTACATCCAAAGCAACGACGCGACAGTTGTTTGGAATAGCAGCTTTTATTTTCTCACTTTCTTTATTAGTAATAGCGTCTATATTGCTGTTTTTCATTCGTTTTTCGGCAGATATTTCTTTTAGAACCAAAGCACACTTAGCAGGTAAACGGTGTGCATATTCATGATAGCCTTGGGTAACCCAATCAGGCATTTTAGTACCAACAGCAATCAGAAATATATTCATTGGGCTCTCTACGAATTGATTATTGCAGGGTAGTGTTAGTTAGATAACACTAAAGAAATAACACCCCCCTACTTTTTAGGTGTTTTCATTTATTTCGTTACTCAATCAAGAAACTATCTCTAGTGGTTGTATAGTTAGCTCCCGCAAGCCTGCCAACCAGATCGATCTTATCCGAATCGATTTTAAATCCATCAAGGACCTCATCATCTACATGGATAGCAACAACATCAGCTAAGACGAAATTTCCTGCGCCTGCTGTATCACCAAATGATTTTACTTCTCTCAAAGTACACTCGAAAGACACACCAGCTTCGACGCAACGTACAGAATTTATTTTGATACAAGGAGCTTCGGTTAAACCAGCCATTTCGAACTCATTTACATCGGCGTCAAAGCCTTCGCTAGTAACAGACATTGCTTTAACGTTTTTATGACTAACCATGGATACTGAAAAACATTGAGAGCTTTCAATATTAAGTAGGCTATCTTTTTTAGAACCATCATCTTTATTAGCTATTGATATACCTACAACAGGTGGATTAACGCTGGCAACGGTGAAGAATGAATAAGGGGCTAGATTAGCAATGCCTTTCTCATTCAAACTACCTACCCACGCAATCGGTCGAGGTAATACTGATCCAATCAACAGTTTGTATAAGTTACTGGTTTGAATATCTTTAGTTTCAGAAAACATGTTTTAAATTACAATCTTTTAAAAGAATGACTTAGCGCTTACTGTTCTTTATCTGTAATAGCTTCTTCAACTGATTTATCCGTCGCATCATCTGCAGACCAGAGTTTTTCTAACGCATAAAATTCACGTGTTGTAGCTAGCATGACATGCACAATGACTGAATTTAGATCAACTAAAACCCACTCTGCGGTGCCTTTGCCTTCAGTACCGATCACGTCTGCTTTTGCCGCTTTAGCATCGATAACGATATTTTCGGCGATAGATTTAACGTGGCGCGTTGAGTTACCAGTAGCGATGTACAACATATCCGTCATGGATGATTTGCCGACGACGTCTAGCTTTACAATATCCACAGCTTTCATGTCTTCAAGACTGTTATTGACTAAGTCGCTTAATTCATTAATTTTCATAGTTAGTATTCTATTTTTGGTGTTTGTTTAGGTTTTGTTAGGTCGTAAAAAAGCGGCATTATGACCAACTTTCATAAAGAGTGTGCTTTTTAATATATTTAATCACTTTTTTAGGTGTTAAATAGCAACAACTTTTAGCTTCATCTATTTGATTTCTAATAAATGTTGCTGAAATATCTAATTGCGTTACATCACAAAAAAAGACTTTGCCTGAGGCGCTTTTGTGCAATTCATTGGTGTCAGTTTCTAAACGTTGCTGTACCCATTCTTCTGACTTTCCTTTTTCGTCATAACCTGGGCGTGAAGCAACAATCAAATGTACCGTGCTTAATATATCCTCCCAATCACGCCATTGGGTAAATGATTGAAATGCATCAGTGCCTACGATCATACCTAATGATTCTGTTTCGCCTATTTCTTCTCGAATAGAACAAACCGTATCAATCGTAAAAGATGCAGTGTTATCCTTTTTTAATCGATCATATTCACGCTCATCAACCACAAATTTTGGATAAGCCTTAATTGCTTTTTTAACCATTTTTAAGCGATGTGCTGCACTTGCTTCTGGCTGCCAACGATGTGGTGGCTTAGCACTCGGAATAAAACGTAGCTCGCTCAACGAGAGTTTTTCTACAATCTCGACCGCAGGACGTAAATGACCAAAGTGAATGGGATCAAAGGTCCCGCCAAGAATCGCAATCATTCTACTTTTATTTTCTTAATTATATTCAACATGAAGCTGATATTAAGCGCGTACATGACCATCTCCAAATACCACGTATTTTAAGGAGGTCAATCCAATCAAACCGACAGGCCCACGAGCATGGAGTTTATCTGTACTAATACCAATCTCAGCACCCAAGCCAAATTCAAAACCATCTGCAAAGCGTGTTGAGGCGTTAACCATTACTGAGGCCGAATCAATCTCGCGCATAAAACGACGTGTTTTAGTAACGTCTTGCGTAACAATGCTATCGGTATGTTGTGAGCTGTATTGGTTTATGTGTTGAATAGCACTGTCTAAGCCGTCAACGATCTTAATCGATAAAATTGGTGCTAAGTATTCGGTATTCCAATCTTCTTCTGTCGCAGCATTACAATC
>JBALXO010000060.1:5179-23820 GCA_036960615.1 Cocleimonas sp.
TTGATAACTGGTATCAATGAGTCGTTAGATACGCGCTCGATTAAGCTCTTTCCACCGCGTGGAATAATCACATCGACATAGTCTTTTAAACGTAATAATTCACCGACAGCTTCACGATCTGTGGTCTCTACGACTTGTACACATTCTGCTGGCAAGCCTACTTTAGACAAGCCCGCTTGGATACAACTTGCTACTGCTGTGTTGGAATGAATCGCTTCAGAGCCGCCGCGCAAAATCGTTGCATTGCCCGACTTTAAACATAAAGCAGCTGCATCTGCGGTTACATTTGGACGAGACTCATAGATGATTCCAATTACGCCCAATGGGACGCGCATCTGTCCGACTTGAATACCAGTTGGCATATATTTTAAATCAGTGATTTCACCAATTGGATCAGATAAGGCTGAGATTTGACGCAAACCTTCTGCCATCAAACTAATACTTTCATCAGTCATTGCTAAACGGTCTATCATTGCCGTGTCCAAGCCTTTCTCTTTTCCTGCTTGTAAATCTTTAGCATTTTCAGTCTTAAGCGTTGCTGTTTGCGCAACCAATTCATCCGCAATTGCATTTAATGCATCATTTTTGATCTTAGATTCGACTGCCGATAACACCGCTGATGCCTTACGCGCTTTTACACCTAGGTCAGTCATGTAGGTTTGAATCTGTTGATTGGTATCTTGTGTCATATTATTTACGCTTTAAGAAACATTTTGTTGTTTTATATTAACAATATGGAAAATAGATAAAAAGGTGGGGAGTGTCTTTTAAATAGTTAAAAACTAATTTTAAACAGCCTTATCCATCATTAACTCTGTTCCAGCCAATATTAAGGCTAATTCTAACAATTCTGACCAGACTCTGCCCAATCCTTTATTAGCAATTTCACCCTGACCTTTGGATAAACGATCTATATCGCTATTCTTTTTAAGAATCGCTGTCCAATTTGCCCCTTGCATACGTGTTAAAGCTATCTGAAAGGGCCGTTGTTTAGGTCGAGGCATTTTAGCGACGACTTGAGATGCACTCATTCCGTTTCTTACTTGAAAACTGGCGTTGTATAATTGACGACTCAAATCACTCAAGGTCCAGAGGATCAATTGAATCGGCACGCCCTCTTCTTTTAAATTATGATGAATGTGTTGTACTCTAGGTAAATCACCCGCCATCACAGCATTAGATAAATCAAATATCGAAAAGCGCGAACTATCGCTGACCGCCGCCAATACTTGTTCTTCATCAATAAGTATTTCAGTTTGTGTTGACTGGGTAATATCGCCCTCTTGAAATAACAGTTTGAGTTTATTAATTTCTTGAAAAGCAGCGAGCAAATTACCCTCGACGCGTTCTGTCAATAAACGAACGGCATCTGGTGTAGCCCGCATGCCGAATTCACGCATTTTTTTACTAATCCATGCCATCGTTTGCGGTGCTGATAATTCCCATACTTGAACCACCACACCCTGTTTATCAATCGCTTTCACCCAAGCTGCATTACGCGCCGCTGCTGCTAACTTTGGGGTCTGGATAAGTAATATCTTATCTTGAGGCACATTTTCCATATAGTCACGAATTGCCTGACTACCTGCTTTACCTGGTGTTTTGGTCTCGACACGCAAATCAATAATTTTCTTTTCACTAAATAAAGAAAGACTATTTGAAACGCCAGTCAGCTCACCCCACTTAAAAGAATTATCTGCATGTAAAATATCGCGTTCGCTATAACCAGCCTGTTGTGCATGAGCACGAACTGCATCAGCCGCTTCCATCATTTGATAGGGCTCATCACCCGTCAGCAAAAATACCGTGGGCGAATTTCCTTTAGTCATATTTTGCTGAAGATAAGTTGCTAATTGGTCTGAATTCAGTTTCATGCTTTAATCATACCGTCATGCTTTATTAGATGCATGTCTAATGTAAGTTGCAGAATAAATAAATCCCTATTTGCAGAGCTATTTAACCTAAAAAAATAACAAAACCATGAGTAAAATAAGTGGTTTCATAACAGAAAGACTTGCTTAATTTGTGTTCAACAGAAAAAGACTACCGTTTATTCTATAAGCGATAACTCTACTTACATAGTTTCACTTTATACTGATGACCAGTTTCGAATAGCTAAATTTATTTTGTAAATTCAAGGAAGACATCGCTACAGAACTGATGTTAGTTTGTTTAGCTATTCAAATAGATGATTAATTACTATTAAAAAGATTATAAGGAATATTTTTCATGAACATGACAAAACTCTCTGTTTCAAGCGTGATTTTAGCTGCAGTGCTATCAGGCTGTAGTCAGCAACAAGTTATTGGTGGTTCACAAGTAGTGAATGGCTCTGGTGGATCTCAACAAGTTAACGGTTCTCAACAACAAGTTGACAGTGCTGCTCCTGCCGTCATTGCTGCTCCTGTTGTTAAACCAGCTCCTGTTCGTGTTTACAACAAGAAACAAGTTCGTCGTGTTGCAGCGAAGCCAAAAGCTACTCACTCGATTCAGCGTGGCAATGGTTTACCAGCCGCGAAACCTGGCCAATGTTTTGTTAAAGTAAAACAAGCGCCTAAATTCGTAACTAAGTCTAAAAGAGTTTTAATTCAGAAAGCGTCAGCTAAACGCGTTTTAGTAAGAGCTCCTCAGTATCGCTGGATTGCAAAGAAAATATTAGTGCGTAAAGCTCAATACGTTAATCGTGTTATTCCAGCTTTATACCAAAACCAAAGCAAGCGTGTTTTAGTTAGACCCGCTTACAATACTTGGCAAAAAGGCAAGGGTAAGATTACTCATATCGATCATGCAACAGGACATGTTATGTGTCGTGTTACGGTACCTGCAGCTTATAAAACTGTAAATAAACGCGTTCAAGTTAGACCTGTTCAAAATATACGTACGTTTATTCCTGCGGTTTATAAAACAGTTAAACAAAAGAAACGTATTTCTAGCGCAATTTACAAGACAGTGAATCGTCCTGCTCGTTATCAAACTAAAAACTACCGTGTCCAGGTAGCTGGCGCTCGTTATGTTTGGCGTCCTGTTGTTTGTGCAGCTAATACTCCGAAGCACGCTAAACATCATCAGCACAAAAAAGCTGCAATGATGCAACGCAATCTTAAGCGTGTTAATAAGCAACATTACAAACGTTCTACATCTTCAAACGGTGGAGTACCTTACGCACAATATTTAGCCGTTATGAATGCACCAATGAAGTCCAAAGCAAGTCATAAAAAAGCAAACCATAGTAAAGCAATGAAGAAAACAGTTGCTAAGAAAATGATGAAAGCAAAGCCTGAGGCAATGCCTAAGAAGATGATGCCTAAGACAGAAGCAATGTCTAAAGTAACGCCAAAAGCTCCTATAATGGCTCCAAAGATGGCACCTAAGGCGCCAGTAATGGCAACTAAACCTGTAACTCCTAAAAAGGCTGATAACAAAGCAGCAATTCAACAGAATATCGTTTACGGTATTCAAGCTGCACTTAAGTCAAAAGGTTATAACCCTGGTAAGTTAGATGGTAAAATGGGCAAGAACACTGCGAAAGCTCTAAAAGCGTTCCAAAGCTCACGCGGACTTCCTGTCGGTGTATTATCTAAAGACACTTTCCGTGCTCTTGGTTTAGTAAAGTAAGCTAATCTGTATCGTTTAGTTACGGCATTTTTTAGTCGTCAAAAAGCCTGCTTCTTGCAGGCTTTTTTGTATCTGAAAAATATGTAAACAATGCTATATTATATTCATTAATTTGTTTTCAAGGAATGGCACATGGTAGAGACATACGAAAAACTGGGTTTGTTTTATTTAGGCAAAGATGTTGATAAAGAAACCCAACAAGCTACAGAAGCGTTAACTCTACTTAAAAACAAAAACTTCACCACTCATGCCACCATTATCGGCATGACAGGTAGTGGTAAAACTGGTCTTGGTGTAGGCATTATCGAAGAAGCTGTTATCGATAATATTCCTTCATTAATCATCGATCCAAAAGGTGATATGGGTAATTTACTGTTAGCAGATCCTGACTTTGCCCCTAGTTCATTCGAACCTTGGATTGCAGACGAAGCTAATAACAAAGAACAAGACATTGCCGAATATGCTGCTAAAACTGCTGAAATGTGGAAAAACGGTGTAGAAAGCCATCATCAAGATAGCGCTCGCGTAGCCAAATTTGCCGCGATGAAAAAAACGATTTACACCCCAGGTAGTAGCGCGGGTGTTAGCATAAATGTTTTAAGCTCTTTAGAAACTCCGCCTTCTGAAATTATAGATGATAGTGATTCATTCTCGTCTTACATCAATTCGACAGTGAGCAGTTTACTTTCTTTAATCGGCATTGAAGCTGATCCTGTTGAATCAAAAGAATATATTTTACTCGCTCAGTTAATCACTAACTCATGGTTAGATGGCGTTGACTTAAGCCTTGAAGATTTAATTGGACGAATCATCAGTCCGTCGTTCAAGAAAATCGGTGTATTGCCTCTTGATGCTTTCTATCCGCAAAACGAACGCTTTAAATTCGCGACTAAATTCAATTCGATTATAGCTTCACCTACTTTCAGTTCTTGGTTAGAAGGTGAAACCTTAGATATCCAAAAATTACTTTATGACGAAAACGGTAAAGCTAAAGTCGCTATTTTCTCAATTTCGCATCTTAGTGATGAAGAACGCATGTTCTTTGTTACCTTATTATTAAATAAATTCGTCGCTTGGATGCGTCGCCAAAGTGGTACTTCAGCACTTAAGACTTTGCTGTATATGGATGAAATATATGGTTTTTTTCCGCCTACAAAAAACCCACCAAGTAAAGAGCCGATGTTACTGTTACTCAAACAAGCACGTGCATTTGGTGTAGGCGTTATTTTAAGCACACAAAACCCTGTAGATCTTGATTACAAAGGTCTATCAAATATGGGGACTTGGTTTATTGGCCGCTTACAAACCACACAAGATGTGGATCGAGTGATTGATGGCTTAGGTGGCAAAGTCGGCTCTAGTTATGACAAAGCCGAAATACGTAATCTTTTGTCAAACATGAAAAAGCGCACCTTCTTCCTTAAAAGTGCTCACTTAGATGATATCAGAGTATTTGGTACTCGCTGGGTAATGAGTTATTTGAAAGGTCCATTAAAGCGTGATGAAATTTCAAGTTTAATGGCAGCACAAAAATCTCAACTCGCGGTAATAGCCGCACCTGAGAAAGAAGCTAATGAGAAAGCAAAAGCTAAAAAGGTCGATGGTTATGAAAGCTATTCGAATTTAGATGATAATATTCCGCAATACTATCATCCAGATTTAACACAATCAAAACAGTATGTTGCCACCTTAATGGCAGACTGTACTGTGAACTTCTTTAATCAATCCCGTGGAATCGATGAAGAAGAGAATTACTGTTTAAGTTTAGAGCTTGAGCCTTCTGATCGCGATGCCGACTGGGACAATGCTATTAATGATGAAGATTCGAACAATTGTTTTGCTAATCTACCAATGAATGCACCAGAAGATGCACAATATGCCGAAACACCTGAATTTTTAAACAAAGATAAGCAGCTTCGTAAAAGTGAAAAATCATTATCTGATTGGTTATATCACGAACATGAACTCAAATTATATCGCTGTAAATCACCTAAACTAGAATCAGACCCTTACGAATCATTGGGTGACTTCAAAGTCAGAGTGGCAGATGAACTAAACGATAAAAAAGAAGACGCCATCGAAGTGTTGCAAGAACGTTATGGTAAGAAAGAAAAAGTATTAATGGATCGTCTCGATCGTTATCAACTCAGTGTTGATAAAGAAAAAGCAGATACCACCAGCTCATTTATGAATGTTGGTATCACTGTTTTAGGCGCTCTCTTTGGAAAATCTCGTGCATCAATTGGTCGCGCAGGCTCAAGAGTATTAAAAGAGCGCGGCGATGTTGGTAGAGCTAAAGAACGAGTTGGAAAAGTGGAAGACGACCTAAGAGACCTCGAAGAAGAACTCGAAGATAAGATTAATGATCTAGTCGATGACTATGATGTTGATAATGTCGATATTGAAGATTTCCAAATTAAACCTAGAAAGACCGATATTCAAATTAATGATATTGCGGTTGTTTGGCGCTCTGTTTAGCTTTTAAAAACGTTTAAATGAAAAACATAAAAAAGTAGGGGGGGTGTCTTTTAAAAGACACCCCCCTACTTTTTAGCAATTTTCATAAATGAGCTATTGTCTAATCTAACCATTTTTATTTTAGACTGTTAAATATCAATACAAGGTAGATTTGTACTCGCGCAGCGTTATAATTAATCCACTTCATAGCAATCACACAAGTATCTGAGTATTCATGGATAGTATTACAATAAAACCCATCACCCGCGTTAATGGCGAAGTCACTATTCCTGGCTCAAAAAGCTTATCGAATCGTATTTTATTGCTCGCCACACTCGCCAAAGGAACAACAGAAGTAAGTAATCTTCTTGATAGTGACGATATCAATTTTATGCTTACTGCCTTAAAGAAAATGGGTGTTAGCTTTCAACTTTCTGCTGATAAAAGTCTGTGCACATTGCAAGGTCTTGGCGGTCCAATCAATTCGAACAATGCAATTGAATTATTCTTAGGTAATGCCGGAACAGCTATGCGCCCTCTTACCGCGGCCTTATGTCTTGGGCAAGGTGATTTCACTTTAACAGGTGAGCCACGAATGTTTGAGCGTCCTATCGCTCATCTTGTCAATGCTCTTCGACAAGCAGGCGCGGACATTGAGTATTTACAAGACGAAGGTTATCCACCTTTAACAATAAATAGTAACGGTTTGAAAGGTGGAAGAGTTGAGATACAGGGCAGTATTTCAAGTCAGTTTTTAACTGCTTTACTAATGGCAGCCCCCCTCGCTAAAGGTGATATGGAAATCGTTGTGATTGACGAACTCGTCTCTAAGCCATACATCGAAATCACACTGCATCTAATGAAACTCTTTGGTGTTGAAGTTGAAAACAATAACTTTGAATCGTTTAAAGTTAAAGGCGGCCAAACATATCAATCCCCAGGACGTATTATGGTCGAAGGTGATGCCTCTTCAGCATCATATTTTTTGGCGGCGGCGGCGATTAAAGGCGGTACGATTAAAGTCAATGGCGTCGGCACATCATCTATTCAAGGAGATGTAAAATTCGCCGACGTACTTGAGATGATGGGTGCAACAGTCGAATGGGAAGAAGAATCTATTACCGTTTCAAATGCTGGCCAGCTAAAGGCTATCGATGTAGATTTAAACCACATCCCGGATGCAGCGATGACAATTGCAGCGGCGGCATTGTTTGCGGAAGGCACAACGACGATTCGCAATATTTATAACTGGCGCGTAAAAGAAACAGATAGATTAAGTGCAATGGCGAATGAATTACGTAAAGTTGGGGCGACTATCGAAGAAGGTGAAGATTATATTGTGATCGAGCCTCCTATCGAAATTTCATCAGCCATTATTGATACATACGACGATCACCGTATGGCGATGTGTTTATCTCTTGCTGCCATGGGTAAAAGCTCGATAACTATTAATGACCCGGGATGCACCGGAAAGACTTTCCCAACCTATTTTGACCTATTTGAATCGATTATCGAAAGATCAATATAGAAAATGTTGGAGTGGATTATAAGAACCAACGCCTTCTCTAGCCCAAACTTGACTAAATAACTCTAAAAAAATACTAGGTTTTTTTGATAATTCGATCACGTGTTGTTTTTGCTTGGATAAACAGTGACTCTATTTCTTCAGCGTTGCTATCTGAAATAGCTTCTTTAATTTTTGCTAAGTCTTTTTGATAAGCATCAAGAGAATCAAGAATGGCTGTTTTATTTTCAAGACATATATCACGCCACATCACAGAGTCACTAGAAGCCGTTCGAGAAAAACTCTCAAATCCACCCGCGGCATAATCAAATACAGCGTCCTCATAATTTGATTTTGATAATGAGTTTACAAAGGTGAATGCTAAAACATGAGGCAAATGACTTGTTGCGGCTAAAACATCGTCGTGTTGTTTGACTGGTAATTGTTCAACTATTGCACCTGTTTCTTGCCACATATCAGTTACTATATTTACAGCACTTTCGTTAGTTTCTACAGTAGGTGTAAGTACCACCTTGTGATCAATATAAAGATCTGAAATAGCAGCTTCAACGGAGCTCTTCTCGCGTCCCGCTATTGGGTGACCTGCTACAAAATTACTCGGCAATACACCATTAAATGCTTCTTTAACTGCATTTATAACACTTGCTTTGGCACTACCTGCATCGGTAATTACCGTATTGTCATTCAATGCATCTCTAATATTTTTCAATATCGGACCAATTGCGCGAATTGGCACTGCCAACAGCACCACATCGGCACCTAGCACTGCTTCTTTTTGATCTAAGGTATAACTGTCTATAACTCCTAATTCTACTGCTCTTTTTAAGTGAGCTTCATCACGGCTACAACCCACTATCGTATTGCAGTAATTTGCTTTTTTAAGAGCCAAAGCTAGAGAGCCACCTATTAGGCCAACTCCAAAAATACAGAGTTTATTGATCATAGCTTTATTGCCTTTAAAGATAACATCTTAGTGGCCTATTCCTTGTTCTTTCATAACTTTATCAAGCGCATCTAAACACCTTTGATTATCTTCAGGCGTTGAAATACTAATGCGTAAATGATTGGGTAATCCGTAATTTGCGATTGGACGAACAATTACCGCTTCACGCAATAAGGCTTCATAAATCGGCATTGCATCTTGCTCAAAATCTATCGTAATAAAGTTGCCTACAGTTGGAATATAATCCAAATCACGGTATTGACAAGCCGCGCGCCAAAACATAATACCTTTGGTATTCATATCCACACATTTTTGCAAATGCGCGTCGTCATCTAATGCCGCTGTGGCTGCCAACATTGAGACTGTATTTACATTAAATGGATGACGAACTCGATTCAATAAATCTGCTATCTGTTCGCTACAGACTGCATAACCAACACGTAAACCAGCAAGCCCGTAGGCTTTAGAAAAAGTACGTGAAACAATTAAGTTCGGAAATTGATCCAACCAAGTTAAGGCATTTGGGTATTCAGCTGATTCAACGTATTCACAATAAGCTTCATCAACAACGACTATAATATTATCTGGCACATTACTGATGAATTGTTTTAATTCATCACTTTTCAACCAAGTACCTGTTGGATTATTAGGGTTTGCGATGAAAATTACGCTAGTTTTATCATTAATCAATTCTGCCATTGCTGCTAGATTATGACCGTAAGGATTCTCATCATGGCCAGCATCTAAAGCATTTGCAACACGAGCAGTCGCACCCACAGCCTGAGTAGCTATCGGATAGACAGCAAAAGCATATTCAGAAAAAATAGCTTCTCGTCCTTCGCATAGAAAAACACGCGCAACCATATCTAAAATATCATTAGAACCATTTCCCAAGATAACTTGATTAACTTCAACATCAAATTTCTCAGAGATTTTTTGTTTTAATACAAAACCATTACCATCTGGATACAAATCAACTAGGGTGATTGCTTTTTGCATGGCTGTAATCGCATCAGGACTCGGACCCATGGTATTTTCATTTGAAGCTAGCTTTAAGGTATTTGTTACACCTAGTTCACGCTCTAATTCTTCTATCGGCTTACCTGGCAGATAAGGTTTCAGGCTTTGTACGCCAGTAACGGCTAGTTTATGAAAATCAATGCTCATATTTGCTTCATCTATTTGTGCTTGTCTTGGTTCTAATTAATAGGCTTCTAGTGAATAGATTTCTTATGTAAAGGTTCCTTGTAGATTTGGATTTTCGTTATAGAACAGCCTTAGGATAAGAACCCAAAACTCTAATCATCTGTGATTCTAGAGATAACTCGCCTAGTGCTTTTGCAACTTTAGGATCTTCTGCATGACCATCAATATCCATAAAGAAGTAATACTCCCAATTAGCATTTTGTGAAGGTCTAGACTCGATACGAGTCATATCCAAGCCATTGGCAGCCAACGGAGCTAGTAAATGGTAAAGAGCACCAGAACGATTCTTAGCAGATATCATTAAGGTAGTTTTATCTAGACCAGATGGTGGAACGTCTTGCTTACCAATCACCAAAAACCGGGTGGTATTGTCAGCATTATCTTCAATGTTCTTCTTGGCAATATCTAAGCCATAGGTTTCAGCAGCAAGTACACCAGCAATAGCCGCTGAAGATGGATCTTCCTTGGCGCGACGGGCTGCTTCGGTATTACTAGAAACAGGCACTTGCTCAGCATTAGGTAAATTAGCATCTAACCACTGACGACATTGCGCTAATGATTGCTGATGGGAATAAACTGTTTTTACATCTTGCCAATTTTCATTTGTCGTCATCAAGTTTTGATGAATACGTAAACTCACCTCACCACTAATTTTCAGCGGCGAATGCATAAATACATCTAAAGTATAAGAGATAACACCTTCAGTAGAATTTTCAATCGGCACCACACCGTAATCAACCGTACCATTCTCAACTTGGGTGAATACTTGTTTAATAGAACCCATTGGCACGGTTTCTACCGCATGCCCAAAATGTTTACTGGATGCTTCTTGTGAGAAGGTACCATTCGGACCTAAAAAAGCGACTTTAATACTTTGCTCTAGTGCCAAGCACGATGATATTACTTCGCGATAAATTGCGGTAATACGTTCATTAGCAAGTGGGCCTTTATTATCTGCCGACATACGATTAAGAATCTGAGCTTCACGTTCAGGACGATAAAACCACAGGTCTTTCTCACCTGATTCACGTTTAATTTGAGCGACTTTTTCAGCGCATGCAGCACGTTGTGACAATAGCTCAAGCATCTGATCGTCGATTGAATCGATAGAGTCGCGTATTTCTATTAACTTGCCGCTAATGTCCATAGTGTTGTCGGTGCTATTAGGATTATCTGGTGTTTTATCCATATCTTCAGTCTGTTGTATTTACTTTTTAAGTTCTAATGTAGATGATTCTGATTAAGTTTAGTGTTGTTTAGGCATAGTGTTGCCTAAGAGTAGCGCTTTTCAAAACCAGTCATCATCTCAAGCAAGGCATCTACACCTGCCTCTGGCATAGCATTGTAAATGCTGGCGCGCATTCCGCCTACTGACTTGTGCCCTTTTAAGGCAACTAAGTCTACTTTTACTGCTTCTGCTAAGAATTTATCATTTAACGACTCATCAATCAGATTAAAAGGAACATTCATCCAAGAACGAAATTCCTTATCCACCTGATTACTATAGAAATCAGAATCATCAATCGCATTATATAACTTTTGTGATTTACGATGATTAAGCTCGGCCATCGCATTCAAACCACCTTGCTCTTTAATCCATTTAAATACCAAGCCAGCTAGGTACCAAGAGTAAGTTGCGGGTGTGTTATACATCGAGCCTGTTTCAGCATGTACGGAATAATTCAACATTGTCGGTGTTGACTCTTGCGCATCACCGAGTAGATCTTCACGAATAATAACCAAGGTTAATCCCGCAGGACCAATATTTTTCTGAGCGCCAGCATAGATCATTCCGTACTTAGAAACATCAATCGGTCGCGACAAAATAGTCGAAGACATATCAGCAACCATTGGCACTTGATTTTCTAATTCAGGCTCTTGAGATAACTCTAAGCCACCAATTGTTTCGTTATACACATAATGTAAATAGGCAGCATTTGGATTTGTATTCCACTCATTTACTGGTGCAATAGTGGTGTAATTAGATGATTCAGAACTGCTAACAATATTCACTTTACAATAACGACTCGCTTCAGCGATGGCTTTGCGTGACCAAATACCTGTATCGAGATAATCTGCACTGTCTTTGCCGCGTAACAAATTCAAAGGAATAGCTGCAAACTGCGAATGTGCTCCACCTTGCAAAAACAATACTTTGTAGTTATTTGGAATTGCCAACAGCTCTCGAAAATCAGCTTCGGCAGTGGCTGCAATTTCCATATACTCTTTACTACGATGGCTCATTTCCATCACTGAAACTCCAGTACCATTCCAATCTAATAACTCAGATTGTGCTTGCTCTAATACTTCGGTAGGTAGAGCTGCTGGCCCTGCACTAAAATTATATTTGCGTTTCATTTGAATGAAATTCAGTCCTTAAGAATTATTGATTGTGATTGGTGTAGATAGAGCAATGCCTTTTTCCATTGATGTTTCTAGCATCAATAATAATATACGTTGTCGGGTAAGGAGTAATTTTTCAACGTCTTTAGTATGGTAATAAAATAGCCATTCCACAGCATGATCACCGGTTTCTTTAATGCCGTACTCAAGTTCATACTGATCTTCTATGAAAATTGATTTATCTAATTTTGCTGCTTCATAGACTTCATTAAATAATTCTTTTACTGAATCTACAGGAGTTTCATAGGAAATTTTGAAACTCAGAGATTCTCGCAAGCCTCTTGCTGAGGCAAATTTTGATAGATTATGCACAGTAAAATCACGTAATTTAGAATTTCGAATCATCACTCTATGATTAGTAGGAATATTTAAAATGACGGTATGAAAGACCTTAGTCTTATGGACCTTCCCGTAAAACAGTTCATTGTCATGGAACTGAATGATATCGCCTTCAGACAACATATCGCTGTTAAGAATGATTAGGCCATGAAAAATATCTGGAGCCCAAATACTCGATGTTAGGGCGAAAAAAACACCAATTAAACCAATTACACCGCCAGCTTCAAGAACAGAATCGAAGCCTAATAAACGGATTATTCCTACTAGCGCAATAATGCTAATAAAAATGCTACTAAAGATACTTAATAGGCGCGTTTGATAAGTGGAAGCGAATCTTATTTCATCATTTATTTCGCGTTTTCTACCGTACAAACGCACTAAAAAACCGTGCGCAATGTGCATGGCTAAATAGGCAAAATAAATGATCGCCAATACTCCAACGATATTGATTAAAAAGGTTTTATTAGTATTGTCTTGAAAGTAACGGAAGTAACCATAAGAGAGAATAATAAGCATATTTAATGCTCTAAAAATCATTACCTTACGGGAGAAATTTGAGACTTTATCTGGTTGATTGTAAACCAGTTTAAGAATAAAACTGGCGAATAGCATCAAGACTAAATTCGCACCGATAATTAGATAGCCGAAGCTATCTAATTTATCGATAAAATTGGAGAGAGTATCCATGCTGTAAGCTTTGTTTAAATAGTACTCAAAAACTATAAATAACTATTTAAAAGACACCTCTCTACTTATTGGCACTTTTGCCGTAATTGATTATTCTTCTTCGCTTTCAGGCGCTTCATCTGTTTGAACCACACTATCTGTTTCAACATTAACATCTGAAGAGTCGTCAGCTATCGAAGAACCATCATCATCCAAAGACTCATCAACGATAACCGGATTACCATCTTCATCAAACTCTTCTTCATCATCACCCATATTAGCGACACGCTCAACTTGAGTTAGATTTTCACCCTTGCCCAATTTGATTAAACGCACACCTTGAGTATTACGACCAACAACTGAAACGTCTTGTACTTTAGTTCGTACTAAAATTCCGCCGTTAGTAATAAGCATGATTTCATCTTCATCAGTAACTTGAACCGCACCAATCGAAGCACCGTTACGTTCTGACGTTTGAATCGCTATTACACCGCTACCGCCGCGTTTTTGTGCGTGGAATTCTTCAACTTCAGTACGTTTACCGTAACCATTTTCGGTTGCCATTAATAGACGACCTTCGCGAAGTACAATCAGCGCATTCACTTTATTACCTGCCGGCATTTTGATACCACGCACACCTGCGGCCGTTCGACCCATCGCACGTACATCAGACTCTTTAAAGCGAATAGCTTTACCCTGTGTGGTAAAGAGCATTGCTTCGTCATCTTTTTCAGTTAGTGCAACATCGACTAACTGATTTTCATCACGTAAATCAATTGCAATAATTCCTGACGCACGCTGATTAGAGAACGCTTTTAATTCAGTTTTCTTAACAGTACCGTTTTCAGTTGCCATTAAGATGAATTTATCATCTTCGTATTCACGAATCGGCAGAATCGCTTGAATACTTTCGCCCTCTTCTAATGGTAGTAGATTTACAATAGGTCGACCTCGTGAAGCACGACTTGCCATTGGTAGTTGATACACCATTAGCCAGTAAACCTTACCTTTAGATGAGAAACACAGCACAGTATCGTGTGTGCTGGCGACGAAGAGCTTTTCAATAAAGTCTTCATCTTTCATTTTGGTTGCCGCTTTACCACGACCACCACGACGCTGTGCTTGATAAGTATCAACAGGTTGAGCTTTTGCATAACCTTCATGAGATAGCGTCACTACAACATCTTCTTCTGGAATCAGATCAATATCACCAAGATCTTCGCCAACTGCATTAATCTTAGTTAAGCGCTCATCGCCGTACATTTCGAGCATCTCAAGCAACTCATCACGAATCACTTGCAGTAAACGCGTAGGACTTCCTAAAATATCTAACAAATCAACGATTTTTACGAGTAGTTCTTTGTACTCGCCTAAAATCTTGTCTTTCTCAAGACCAGTCAAACGATGTAACTGCAGGTCAAGAATCGCTTTAACCTGAATATCTGTAAGCCAGTAACCGTCGTCTTTCAAACCATAACGTGGATCTAAATTTTCTGGACGTGCAGTATCTGAGTCACCCCGCTCTAACATCTCAAGAACGATATCAGCCTTCCATGAACGTGAAATCAACGCTTCACGTGCTTCTGCGGGACTCGCAGAGGCACGAATCAACTTGATCACTTCATCAATATTGCCCAGTGCTACCGCTAAACCTTCCAAGATATGCGCACGCTCACGAGCTTTACGTAATAAGTAAATCGTACGACGTGTCACAACCTCGCGGCGATGACGAATAAATGCTTCGATGATTTCTTTAAGATTAAACAGTTTAGGAGCACCATCAATTAGCGCAACCATATTGATGCCAAAGCTGTTTTGCATCTGTGTTTGTTTGTAGAGGTTGTTGAGGATAACTTCAGCAACTTCACCACGCTTAAGTTCAACTACCATACGCATGCCGTCTTTATCAGACTCGTCGCGTAATTCTGAAATACCTTCAATTTTCTTTTCTTTAACGAGTTCGGCGATTTTTTCAATCAAACGCGCTTTATTAACTTGGTAAGGCAATTGCGTGACTACAATCTTTTCACGGCCGTTTTTGTCCGTTTCAAAATCAGCTACAGCACGAATTTTTACACTACCTTTTCCGGTGTGATATGCCTGTTTGATTCCTGCTGCGCCATTGATGACACCCGCAGTTGGGAAATCAGGACCAGGAAGGATCTGCATTAAATCGTCGATACTCAAAGAATCATCGTCGATAAGCGCAATACAAGCATTAATCACTTCAGTAATATTGTGCGGTGGAATATTGGTTGCCATACCAACCGCAATACCCGATGAACCATTCAATAATAGATTCGGTAAACGGGTTGGGAAAACCACAGGCTCGAATTCAGATTCGTCGTAGTTACCTTGAAAATCAACAGTTTCTTTATCAAGATCGGCCATTAAATCATGCGCGATCTTCGCCATACGTACTTCGGTATAACGCATCGCAGCAGGTGAATCACCGTCAACAGAACCAAAGTTACCCTGACCATCAATGAGCATATAACGCATCGAAAATGGCTGCGCCATACGTACCATTGTGTCGTAAACAGCAGTATCACCATGCGGGTGATATTTACCGATTACATCACCAACGATACGCGCTGATTTTTTATACGGCTTATTATAGTCATTGCGTAACTCGCTCATGGCAAATAATACACGACGATGAACTGGCTTTAAACCATCACGAACATCAGGTAAGGCTCGACCTACAATAACGCTCATAGCGTATTCTAGATACGATTTACGCATCTCGTCTTCAAGATTAATCGGGATTATTTCTTTCGCGAATTCAGACATATAGGGGTTCTTTTAGCGTTGCATAAAAAACATTGCAAACGGTGTTAAAAAGCCAAGAAAAAGGTCGAGTAAAAACTGCCAGAGAGTATAACAAAATAAGATAGAAAATAGTATCAAATCACCCTATAAATTAGGCAAAGAATTGATTGGAAAGTATTAAAAAGACACCCCCCTACTTTTGGGCAGTTTCTCTGTCACTTATAAATAAGAATTACCTCTATGTTTGGCTCCACATGTTGATTATTTGAAAACACAAAATCACCTATCAATAGGTACATCATTTACATCAACGATGGACTCCATCACAAAATTAGACGATGTATTAGCCACTATCTCTAGTTTAGAAAGCCGCTTCATTACAAAATGATTATATTCATCCATATCTTTAACCAATAGCTTTAGTAAGTAATCCGTGTCCCCACCTGACATCAGATGACATTCTTGTACTTCCTTAAAATGAATAATCTCTTTATTAAATATGTCGAAACATTCTGTGGAATGCTTATGCAAAGATACTTGAACAAACGCCAATAACTTAAATCCCAATTTTTTCGGATTGATCTTTGCTTTATATCCTTGGATCACACCTTCTTTTTCTAGTTGTTTCACTCTTCTCAAACAAGGTGCTGTCGAAAGCTGGATAGAGCTAGCGAGATCTTTGTTTGAGAGTCGACCATTACTTTGTAATTGGCTTAAAATTAAAGTATCAAAATTATCCATAATCACTCTCCGTATTTAAACCAATAGTTTCGTTTTATAACTTATTTTAGCAATATTATTAATATAATGAGGTTAATCTTGAGAATATATTGCTGTTGCATTCATATAATTGCCAAATAAAACAATTAACTTAAACCACGTCACTACTATAATATTTGTATACCTAACACGAATCGCTTTAATTCATTTCCAATAATGAAACTTGGAGAGTGCTTATGTCAGCTTCTATGCCAGTCAATAATTCAAATCCATCTAATCTAAACAAGATGATTGATTTCGAAAAATATCCTATCAACGTTAGAGGCAGTGATTCTTATAAAGAACTATTACGGTCTGTGAAAGCAACAATCGAAGAAAACGGTAGCGTTTCATTACCCAATTTCTTGACTAAAGAAGGCACGGATTTACTTCAACAAACAGTGATTGATAAAACACCTGAAGCAAATAGAACGCGTCGTTTCAATAATGTGTATGACATGGAGATTCCAGAAGACACACCTGAGGATCATCCGTTACGTGTCGTCCTAGAATCATCCTATTCAAGTTTAGGTCGAAGCCAGTTACGCGATACTTTTATCGATGTTCTCTACACCTGCGACTATATTAAAGACTTCGCAGCTGATGTATTAAATATCCCTCAACTCTATCTCCATGATGACTCATACAACGCCTGTGTAGTGATGATGTATCAACCGGGAGATAAAATTGATTGGCATTTTGATTATGGTCAATTCGTGTGTTTGATTAATGTGCAGGAAATAACTGAAGGTGGTTTTCATGAATGTGTAACCGATGTCCGCACTGAAGATGACAATGGTTTTGAAGAAGTAGGTAAAGTGTTGAATGGTAATCGTAGTAGAGTCCATCAATCACGTTCTTCTCCAGGGGCATTTACAATTTTTAAAGGTCGTTACTCCTTACATCGAGTGGCTGAAGTTAAAGGAACAGAAACACGTAAATCCTTGGTAATGACGTATGAAGATAAAAAGGGAGTGACGCTGACTGATGAAGTCCGGGAGCGTTATTTTTATACGGAAGTAGATACTCCAAGCAACTAAAAAACACTGATCATCACTAGGAATAAACAATGAAACTTAATGCAATGCATACACCCAAAAACAAGATAACCATGTAGAACGAGCAGTTATCTAATTAAACAATATATTCATGAATATAAATGACACCCCTCTGCTTTCTAGCTGTTTTACAAATAGTGGCAATAAGTAGGGGGGTGTCTCTAAATCATCACTTAATACATCACTAATACGTCGCTAAACAACAACATCATCGAGTCATCCGTTCAAACAGCAAACGGTAAGCTCGCTAAATTTTTAGGAGTTAAACAATGAAATTAACAGGTGTTATGCCAGCGTTAGTTACGCCATTTGATAAAAACAACAAAATCGATTTCAATGCATTTGAAAAACATATGATTAGCCTAAGAGAAGCAGGCGTTACAGGTTGGGTACCAAACGGTTCGACAGGTGAGTACTTTTCTCAATCAACAGATGAACGTCGTGCAGTATTAGAATTCGTAAAAGACTTTGCAAATGATGACGAGATTCTGATTGCAGGTACCAATGCACCTGCAACACGCGAAGTAATTGAACAAACAGAGATGGCGAAAGAGATTGGTTTTGATAACGTATTACTTGCGACGCCTTTTTACACACAACCCACTCAAGAAGAACTGCTTAATCACTACAACACCATATTAGATGCAGTAGACGTTAATCTAATCCTTTACAACTACCCACCAAAAGACGGCATTGAGATTTCATTCGATGTTATGGATGCACTGGCCGATCACCCTCGAGTAATCGGCATCAAAGAAAGCTCTGGTGTTTTGCAACGTGCTGTTGATATTCACAGCCGTTACGAAGGCCGTATTGACCTAGTGAGTGGTTCTGATGACATTGCATTAGACTTTATGTTCTGGGGCGCTAACAGCTGGATCTGTGGCCCATCAAACTG
>JBALXO010000061.1:0-8961 GCA_036960615.1 Cocleimonas sp.
TTTTTATACAAACAAGGGCTACGATTCACTATAAATGACATAGAACCAATCTATTCAGTATTGGTCGTAATGTTAACGAAGTGAGACATTAGAAAAAGATATGAAAGGATTCATACGTACAATATTTATTGGGGTTTTTGGAGTTGCATTGAACATTAGCTTAAGTGCTAACGCAAACCCGAATCAAAACTCACCACTTGGCATGAACACAAATGAGGCACTTGAGGTCGATGCAAGCTTACCGTTTACGGACTTATTTCGTTTAGCGTTACCGTTTGATGAGGCTAGAACTTGGTTTACCAAAGGCAATGTAATTTTCGATAAAAATGGTTGGCCGAAAAACCTTAATGGTGGTAAAGCGGGTACTCGATTCCTGAGTCATATTCCAATGCAAGCGCTTCCTCAAGGTGAATATACTGTGCTTTATGAAGGTGAAGGAAAGCTGCGTTATGGTGCAAGTGCCAAAGTAGTTAATCAATCACCTGGCAAAGATATCATTAGAATTGTCCCACAAAAACAACCTAAAGAGCTTTACCCGACAGCGACTGCGACCATATTTATTGATGAGAGTAATCCGCGAAACTACCTTCGTAACATTCGTATCTTGATGCCAGGCGGTATTTGTCGAAATACACCGACTAAACATGTGACGAATCCGCGGATTTGTCCGAATAATAGTTATCTTTCATTTGTTGATAGTTATCAAAGAGGGAGTAAAGCGATTACCTTTAATCCTGTATTTTTGGATTTTATGAAGGACTTTAAAGTCGTTCGTTTTATGAATATGTCAGGCGTTACACGCAATAATATTAGCTCGTGGAATGATCGTCCAAATCTACAAGAAGCGACTTGGGGTGGAAAAGAGGGTGTTCGTGGAGTTCCTCTGGAAGTGATGATTGAGTTGGCGAACATTCTTAATGTTGATCCTTGGTTTAATGTGCCACATAACGCGGATAACACCTTTGTTTATAGAATGGCGCAAACGGTAAAACAGAAATTAAAACCTAATCTGCGTGTGTATATCGAATATACCAATGAAGCGTGGAATAACATTTTTGTGCCGCAAGCAGAGCACATGAAACAGACGGGTTATAAACTTAAGCTGGATAAAAATCGTGATATCGCTGGCTCAAAATATTATTCAAAACAAAGCGTAAATATATTTAAAGTCTGGGAGAGGGTATTCGGCAGCAAGAATCGTTTAGTGCGCGTAATGGGCGGCATGACGACTAATACTAAGCTTACTGAAACTTTACTTGGTTTTGAAAGCGCTTATAAACATGTTGATGCGGTAGCAATTGCACCTTACTTTCATTTTCCACAAGATAAAATGGAGAGCATTCGAAGTGTAAATGACGTATTTAAAGAATTAAATGCACGCGATAATCGTTATTCATTAAAAAATACACTTAAGTTTGTAGAAAAACAGATCCAAGTTGCCAAAGGCTTTGGCGTCGATTTAATCGCTTATGAGGGTGGTCAGCACCTTGTCCATCATAAAACTCATTCGATGACGGAGGGCGCTACTCCGTTCCTTTATAAAGCAAATAAGGATCAGCGCATGGGTGCGGCTTATTATCAATTGCTCGCAGGTTGGAAAAAGCTGGGCGGTAAATTATTCATTCCGTTTTCAGCACCACGCCCTTCGACTTGGCATGGTAGCTGGGGCGTTAAAGAGCATATTGCTGAGTTGCCTGTGCAAGCACCAAAATACTGTTCGTTGCTAGGTTTCGCTAATGGTAATAAATGTTGGTGGCAAAACTGTGCATCTGGTTATGTGGTACAAAATGTGAAGCCCGAACGTATCCCACAGCATTTAATTTCAGGTTAACGAGATCTGTTTGAATCGCGTTATATTGCTATACCCAAACAGCCAGTTGGGCAAAGAACATTGCATCAAAGCCCTGCTATTTTAATCAGCAAGGTTATTCAAGGTACGGTTGCGAATCCTCGAGATTTAACGGGTAGATGGCGCGCAAATTGGGATGATAAGAATCTGTATATTTGGGTAGGCGTTGTAGATGAAAGTCATCTAAGTGATTCTAAGGATTACTGGCAAGATGACTCTATTGAAATTTATATCGATGCAGATGCCAGTCGTGGTGATAGCTATGATAATTTTAATGATTTCCATTTAGGCTTTAGTTTAGGTAACAATAAAATTAACGCAGGCGGCACCACGCCAAAAGATAAACTTAGCTTAATTAAATATACGACTAGGCAGCTTCCAACAGGTTATCAATTAGAAGTAGCAATTCCTTGGTCTACTTTAAATATTATTCCAAAGTCTGAGCATACTTTGGGTTTCGATATTCAAATTAATGATGATGATAACGGCAATGACCGCGATGCAAAAATGTCATGGAATGCTAGTGTTGATCAAGCATGGAAGAACCCAGAAATATTTGGCCAATTAATTTTACGTGATGATGCACAAAATTTTACTGATTCAAACAAACAGAATAAACCGGATAAATCAAAATCTTATGATAAGTCAGCATTTAGTTATGAATAGATTCATAATCGTTATTGTAAATAAGGTATTCGAATAGTTTTTAAAGTATTAAAAACCCCTCACTAAATTTATTAGTAAGATGGTTTGTTGAGTTTATTGCTACAATAACAACACTATGAAATCGCTGTCGCAAATCATTAATGGCTCTGAAGTTTTTGCCTTACTGGAAGATTCTAAATCGAGTCAGGCAGAGGCACGCAATTTATTATTTTCTGATTCTCAAGAAGATATTATTGCTAACACTGAGGCTGAATTGCCTGTCGCGCTGGCGAAAGTTGATGCATGCCGACAACAAGGTTTGTATCTCTGTGGTTATCTTGCCTATGAAGCGGGTTATTACTTTATTGATAAGAAGATAAAACGCACAAAAGAAAATAATAAAGAACAAGCTCTACTGCATTTTGTGGCATTCAAATCAATGCAAGAGTTAGATCGTCAAACGATTGATGAGGCATTTTCAGAAACGGAACAAGACCCAAGCTCACAACTTTGTGCGCATGGTTTTAAACTCAGTGTTTCTAAAGATAAGTATCTTGATGCTATCAAGAAAATCAAAAATTACATCAAAGCTGGTGACACCTATCAGATCAACTACACGATTAAATTTAAGTTTAGATTGCGCGGAACTGCGAATGCGCTTTATCAAGCATTGCGCCAAACACAGCCGGTTGAATTTGGTGCTTTTTTAAACTTCCCTAAATTAAAAATAGTCTCTTCATCACCTGAACTGTTTGTTAGAAGACAAGATGATACATTGATTTCTAAGCCAATGAAGGGTACTGCAAAACGTGGTTCAAATGAAACAGAAGATGAATTTATAGTCGACTTTTTAAAACATGATCCAAAGACATTATCTGAGAATGTGATGATTGTGGACTTGATTCGCAATGATTTTGGACGAATCTGTAAAACAGGAAGTGTGGTTGTTAAAAACCTATTTGAAGTACAGACTTTCAAAACGATTCATCAGATGATTTCCACGGTGAAAGGCAAACTCAAAAGTGATATCAGCTTTGAGAATTTGTTATACGGTCTCTTCCCTTGTGGTTCCATCACTGGCGCACCTAAGATTCGTACCATGGAAATCATCAACGATTTAGAAGCTGAGTCTCGTGGTGTTTATACTGGCGCAATTGGTTATATTTTGCCTAATAATGACTTCTATTTTAATGTACCGATTCGTACCATTGTGATGAATAAGCGTAATCAATGCGAAATGGGAATCGGTAGTGGAATTATTCATGAGAGTAATGCGAAGGCTGAGTTTGAAGAATGTATTCTCAAAGCTGATTTTCTCACTAACCTTAATGATAACTTTTATCTGATTGAAACGTTTAAATACGATACAGAAAAGCAGGAGTATGGCAATCTTGCTGAACATATTTGTCGTTTGACCGATTCAGCAGGATATTTTGGTTTTAAAATAAAGCAGCATGTGATTGATGAACGTTTAGCTGAAACAAAACAAGAATTAGAAAAGCAGAATGAGATTTTTAAAATTCGTCTTTGCGCTTATCAAAATGGCGAAGTTAATATTTCATATGAAATTATTCCTGAGAATGATTCCTTGGCAGAGAAAAAAGTAATTATTGGTCAGCAAAAAATTAGTAGCCGTTCAATCTTTCAATACCATAAAACTTCCCGTCGTGAGGTTTATAACGAAGAGTTTGTTAAAGCTAGTAAAGCTGGATATTACGAAGCAATTATCTTGAATGAACATAATGAAGTCGCAGAAGCTTGTCGACATAATCTCTTTATTCGAAAAGATGGGCAGCTGATTACTCCACCAATTAAAGCGGGTGTGTTACACGGTATATATCGACAGAAACTTATTGACGAAGAAAACGTGATTGAAAAAGTGATTACTCTACAAGACTTGAGAAATGCTGATGAAATTCTGTTGACGAACTCTGTTAGAGGATTGATTAAAGTCTTACTAGAGTAAAAGTATAAACAGGCATGCCTGAAAACGGGCAAATAATTGAGTTATTCGTTTTAAAAAACAAACGATAAGCTCACTAAAAAAGTAGGGGGCCTTTTAAGTTTCTATTTTAAGTTTTAATTCACTCTCCTCAAAGCCAGTAAACCAATCGCAAAAAATAGTAAGGAAGGGAAGAACGCACTCGCTATGGGTGAGAAACCATACACAATCCCTAATTCGTTAACAGATCTATTCGCCAGATAAAAAACGATTCCCACAACGATACCAATGAAAACACGTTGGCCAGCTCCGCCGCCTCGGTTTGATCCAAATAAGAATGGCATCGCTAGAATCAGCATGACGATTGCGGATAAAGGAATTGAAAAACGCTTCCAATAAATCAATTCGTATTTGTCTGTTTTAATATCATTTTCTTTTTGATATTCGATGAATTTCGTTAAGGCGCTACTAGATAATTGATTAGGGTCAACTGTTGCAGTTTCTAAAATACCGGGGTCAACAAAGTTGATACTGCTGGCGGCTGCATCTCGGTTTTTGATGACTCCAAGTTTTTCGAATTCGGTAGTCGTTATTTGCTTAAAATCCCAACCATCTTTATTGGCAGTAGCGTTTTTGACTTCTGTTAGAGACTGTAATCCAGAATGATCATCTTTAAAAGTGTAGATGGAGACATCAGAAACTTGCTTGCTGGAAATCACGCTGCCGATGTTGATAACGCTATTTTTCTCTTTTACCCATAGACCAGCACCACCGACTAAGACGATGTTTTTATTTTTAAGTTTGGCTTTGAAGTTACGTGCTTGTAAATCAGTGTTGGGTACCACCCATTCACCCAGTACAAAAAGTAATGTTGCTAGTATCAAACCTAACTTTACAATCGAAAAAATGATTCTACTGATGGATAAACCTGCCGCGCGCATGGCAACAAATTCTGAGTTTGCTGCAAGATTACCTAAGCCCAATAAAGTACCGATTAAAGCGGCATTAGGAAAGAATTCATAGAAACGCGCAGGCAGTGTATAAATCAAATATACCGTTGCTTGTGCAGTTGTATATAAGGCATTAGTTTTTTCTGCTTCGCTAATAAACGCGAAGAATACATCCAGTAAAACTAAGGCTAACCAAGCGATGAACATGCCTTGTAATGTAGCTGACCATAAATAACGATCGATGATTTTAAGGTTCATCGGCGAGAACCATACTGGCGATAGATTAACCACAAAGAGAGCGCGATAAAGATGAGGTGTGTCCACCACAAACCTAGCCATGTGGGTATTCTGCCATCTTCTATCATCGATTTCCCGCTGATAATTAGGTTGGCATATACCGCATATAACAAGATGCCAAATGCGAGTTTACCGAAACGACCTTGGCGTGGTGTTGTATGACTCAGTGGGAAAGCTAAAAACGCCATTACTGGGGCAGAAAAAATCAATGCCAGACGCCAATGAATTTCCGCCAAACTTTCACGATCATTCTGTTTTAATAGACTTAAAGTGGGCTCAGCTTCAAGATCTTTAGAAATATTTATTTTTAGTGCAGGAATGTGAATACCGTGTTCGGCGAAACTAAAAATACTCATTTCACCTGTGGTTTTATTATTATCGTAACGACTGCCATTTTCAATTTTGACAATGCGATTGCCGTTATTCGGGTCAACATAAAGTAAGGCTTGCTGAGCAGAGAGAATTATTTCTATATCGTCTTCTTCGGCTTCAATATCTTGCTCAGTACTATCATCTGCAGTTGCAGCTTTCTGTTTGTTGTCTTTCAAATGCATAAAAAAGCGCTGCATCACTACGTTTTTTTCATCAATATCTTCTACAAACAAAGTGATACGTTTATCTCCAGCTTTGCTATGCATGAACTCACCGACAGGAATACCTGCGGCTTCTGGGCGTTGTTTAATTTCTTGTTTGACGTTATTGCTAGTGCGTTCTAAATCAGGAATCACGAATAAAGTAAGGCCTGCAATGACTAAAGTTAAAGGTCCTACAAACAAAAAAATCCCTTTGTAAAACTCTTTAGGTCCCATGCCAGAAGAATGCATTGCAGAGACTTCATGATCACGATAGAAGCGCCCAAAAGCGAGCATCATACCTATTAATAAAGCGATGGGGACGAGCTTGATGAGGCCGTTTATCGAACCTAAAAACACTAGCTTTCCGAGTGCATCAAGGGGTAAACCACCGCCACTAACTTTGCCGAGTAAGCGTACAAAGGTGTTGCCAACAATTATTAGTAACAACACAAAAAGTGTGGCCGAAAAAGTCGACATGATTTCCCGCACAATGTAGCGCCGAATAATCATCCTTTACAGTTTGAGTCGCTGTTGTTGTTTAAATAGTCTTGGTAAAAGTCTTTATTTTCATCGGCGTAGTGTTTATAACGCTTGTGTGTCCATAAATATTGCTCGGGATAATCTTTGATGAACTCTTCAATTATATGGTTTAAGCGTTTGGTATCGCCGTATAAATCTTTGCTAGGGAAATTATCTAAAGGAGGCAAAAATTTCACCAAATAACCTTTTCGAGAATCACTTTGTTTATTTAAACGTACACATATGGCTGGCATAATTCTTGCGCCAGTCATTTTGGCTAGACGCGAAGTACCTGGGTTAGAGGGTGAATCAACGCCAAAGAAAGGTACCTCAATACTGCCTTTTCCACGATAATTTTGATCAGTTGCATACCAAGTTGGAGAGCCATTTTTAACACTTTTAATCATTTCTCTGATATTACGTTTTGGTATAGCTTTGCCGTATTTAGTATCACGCTGAGCTGCAACTAAGTGTTCGATCAATTCGTTCTGATGAGGGCGATAAGTGACATGTAAAGGCATCTGCTGTGCCATTATTCTGCCACCGACTTCAAGACAAACAAAATGTGCGCCTAAAAGAATAACGTTATCATTCTCTAGAGAGGTTTCTAAATATTCTAATCCCTCAATATGAGAAAGTTTTTTGATTCTTTTATCAGAACCCCACCAGCCTAGAGCTGCTTCTAAAGATCCTTGTCCCATACTAATAAAATGATAGCGATTAAGATTAGCTAATTCTTTTGAATTTAGTTTGGGGAAGGCGATTTCAAGGTTGATGCAACTGATTTTACGACGAGATGGTAAAGCGTTATAGAGTAAAACCCCAAACGCTTTACCTAATGCCATTTGCCAAGACCAAGGGAGTAGAATAAGTAAGCGTAGAAATGCTACCCCCAGCCAAGTTGGCCAAAAACGTGGATGAAAGAACTTTAATGGCATTGATATATTAGGAGTGAGTTCGCACTTAATCTTGAAGACGATATACTGTGCCACAGTAAGGGCAACGCGCGGATCCATCCTTGGTTTTTTCAATCGCTAGATAGACTTTAGGGTGAGCACACCACAACGCTGAAACATTAGTGGGGCAATGTAATGGTAAGTCACTTCGACTAATCGTCACTTCATTAGTGAGATTCAGTTTCTTATAGTCAGCTTCTCTATCTGGTTTTTGCTGTGACGCCATAAATTGTCCTTTAATAATTGTACTTAACCAGGTTAATCAGAGGTGTTAGCTAATGGTTAACCATGCTTTATATTTTTCTACTTTCCCATGAACTACATCAAAATACAATGATTGAAGTGTTTCAGTTGTTGGGTCACTAATGGCATAGCCAATAGTTTGATTATCCAGTCTATGAAAGGTATGACGTCCAGACGTGGGTAAACTAAAAAACTTGATTTATTATGTATATATGATCACGTGTAATGCATCTTTGACTAAATTATAGTCGGGGTTATTGGCAATTATCATAATTTTATTATGGATGATGTAAACGACTGTTGAAGTTATATCAGGAATATAGACAACGTAGCATTCAATAATATTTAAGTAATTAATGAGAGATTGGAAATAGCCGGCCAAAGTGCAGCGTAGACAACATAATCGGCTGTCACGACAAAGACTCGAAGGATATGTCAGGAAACAACTAAAAAGGTAAGGAGTATCTCTCTTTAATTGTATTTAATGAATATTACTATAGTTAAAGTAATATTGAATGAGTTTTAAATGATTAACGTAAATAAAAATCTACTTATTATTTAGATGCTAATTGAATTTTTTTCTGATAAGAAATACCTACTTTTTTAAGGCGTTTATATTCACCATATACTTTTACAACGTAATTACGCGTTTCCTTGAAAGGAGGAACTCCATTGTACTTTCTGACGTTTCCAGGTCCTGCATTATAAGCCGCTATCGCTAATTTATAATTACCGTTAAAGCGTCTTAGCATTTCAGAGATATATTTAACCCCGCCTTGAATATTATGTTCAGGATTCCAAGGGTCATTAATTCTTAAGCCTAATGCAGTTTGAGGCATCAATTGCATCAAACCAATTGCACCAACGTATGAATGAGCACCTTCGTTAAAACATGACTCTTGTTTAACGATTGCAAGAATGAGTTCTTCATCAACGTCATAGATACGAGAGTATATTTGTATGGGTTTTTGGTATAACCGAGCTT
>JBALXO010000061.1:9061-21492 GCA_036960615.1 Cocleimonas sp.
TAAGGCGCGTATAAATAATCGTCTATAAGTGGGGGTTTTATAATTCATTTATTAAACAGTCGTTATTATATTTATTAGTGTGACTTTTTTACTTCCAAAAGGGTATCTAAATATTATGAGTTAATGACGTCAATGTCCAATAGCTTAAGATGAACGGAGGATGAATTAATTTCTCCTTCGTGATCCCATATTACCGGAAGTATTTAATTAAGAATTTTGGGTAGCGCAAGCGTGAATGGCTCTATGATCGCATCAAAACTATGTTCATCATTACTTATCATTTGGTAACTACCTTGCATTGACCCCACTGGAGTTTCCATCATGGTGCCACTGGTGTACTCGAATGATTCTCCAGGTTTTAAATAAGGCTGTTCGCCTATGACCCCTTTGCCTTTAACTTCTTGAGTGCGATTATTCGCATCAGTGATAATCCAATGACGGCTAATTAATTTAGCAGCAATATTGCCATTATTTTTAATGTGCACTGTATAGGCGAAAACAAAACGATTAGCCTCTGGATTCGATTCAGCTTCGATATATTGTGAATCAACCGTAACGCTAATGTTGTAATCTATCCTGTCACTCATATTATTGTCCTAGTTAAGCTTGATGTTTCAATGATGCTACTTTAGTGAATGAGTTTCAATCTTTGTTAATAATTCTTTGTGAAGGTAAGGCAGTCCAGCAGTATAATCCATGAATATGAATTCCTTAGACTTTCAACCGATCGGTTATATCTCATCTTGTTATCAGGAAAAATTTGGTATTCCGCGTCAACCAGGCTTAGTCACTGCCGCGAAATCTCAATTGGTTCTTAGCGATTCTTTTGGTGAGGAAAGTATCCGTGGGTTAGGGGGTTTTTCTCATATATGGCTTCAGTTTGTGTTTCATCAAACGCAGCAACATGGCTGGAAATCAATGGTAAGGCCACCACGTTTGGGTGGTAATAAAAAAGTAGGCGTGTTTGCTTCAAGGTCAACCTTTCGGCCTAATCCTATTGGTTTATCAGTGGTAGAGCTAAGTGGAATAGAGATCAATCAATCCAAGGTTATTCTGCATTTATTGGGTTGTGACTTATTAAATAAAACACCTGTTTTGGATATTAAGCCTTATTTACACTATGTCGATGCCATTCCCAATGCTGTCAGTGGTTTTGCACCAGAAAAACCTGAATCTCTTATTGAGGTAATGTTTACAGATTTAGCAATGAATCAATGCGAACTAGTTAATGTCCGTTTGGATGAAGATATTACAACTTTAATCACTCAAATTTTGGCACTAGATCCTAGACCAAGCTATCAAAGTAATGATGTAGACCAAGATAGAATTTACCGAATGAAGCTGTATGACTTTGACCTAAGCTGGCAATACTGCGAAAATAACAAAATCAAAGTCTTAGCACTCACGCGTAGTAAATAATAAGACAGAAAATAAAGCCAATTTGGGGTTTAAATGTTGTTTTTATACCAAACTTTTCGCATGTTAATTCAGGCGCTTATTGTTGTTGCTTGTTTTAGCAGTAGCTTAGGTTTGGCTGAAACTAAAAAACAGACTGGTGAAAATACATTAACAAAGCCACAACTTGCTCGAACGTATTTTAATATTGATTCAAATAATTCTAAGGCTAAACAGAAATCACTTCCTAAATCAGTTATTAAACTACTAAAAAAATACAAAATACCCAAAGATAATATTAGTGTTTATATCCGAGATTTAAATGCTTCTAAATCGATGCTAGAACACAATGCAGACAAATTACGCACTCCTGCATCAACTATGAAACTATTGACTACCTATGCTGCCTTAAAAGAGTTAGGCCCAAATTTTTCTTGGCGAACAGAAGTATGGCTTCGTGGTGAATTGAAGCAAGGCGTGTTAAATGGTGACTTAATCTTAAAAGGGTATGGAGATCCTTTTCTTGTTTACGAGAACTTTTGGAAATTAATTAAAACGTTAAGAGATAAAGGTCTCCAGCAAATTAATGGAGATATCATTATCGATGAAAGCTATTTCAATTTACCTAAACATAACTCAGCTGCATTTGATGGGAAAGCGTATCGTGTTTATAACGCACCTGCATCGGCTTTAATGTTTAATTTTCAGGCAACTCGTTTCTTATTTAATCCAAACATAGATAAGGAAGTTTTGCCAAAAACAAACGACGCTCAGAAAAAAAAGAAAAGGAAAAAGGAATCTAAAATATCGGGTTCTGTTGATATTACTCCATTACCAAAAATAGATAATTTCAAATTTAAAAACGAAGTTATATTACGCTCAGGAAAATGTAGAAAATCACACTATCGCCCTAAATTTAGTAAAGATTCTAAAGGTGTTTTAGTTATTAAAGGCAAATACGCTGCGGCATGTAAACAGAACTTTATTCTGCGTGCGGTCACTAAACCACATAAACATGTATTTAATGCCTTTCGAGATTTTTGGTTGGATTTGAGGGGTTCCTTAAAAGGGAATGTAAAATTAGGTAAAGTTTCCTCTACAGATGAAATTTTTCACGTTTACAGCTCTCCAACTTTAGGAGAACAAATGCGTTTAATAAATAAATGGAGCAATAATGTGATGACTAAACAATTATTGCTAACTTTAGGTGCAAAAAAGATGTCTGCACCTGCAACTTGGGACAAGGGTAGGAAGGCGGTATTGGAAGTACTTAATGATAACTTTATAGATACTCAAGGAATTCGTTTGGAAAATGGCTCTGGTTTATCCCGAATTGCCAAAATAAGTGCAAAACAAATGGGGGATCTTTTAGAAACCGCATTCAGAGATCCATTAATGCCTGAGTTTATGGCGTCAATGTCCTTGGCTGGTGTTGATGGAACCTTGGTAAATCGTTTTAGTAAAGGTGACATGCGCGGCAGGAGTCATCTAAAAACGGGAACTTTAGATTTTGTTACATCAATAGCGGGTTACATGCTAAATCGTCAAGGCAAGCGTCTTGCGATAGTCATTCAACATAATGGTAAAAAGACTGGAGCAGGGCGTGGAGAAAAAATTCAAAATGCACTGTTACGTTGGAGCTTTGAACAATAAATTATGAGAGTTTCGCAGTTAATTCTATTTTTGAGTTTGATGATATCAATGTCATTGAATACTGCGCGCTCAGGTGATGCTGAGATTGAAGAAATTCAAAAATCTAATATAGTTTTAAAGCCTGAGAAAAAGTTTGAAAAAACGGCCACAGAAAAAACAAAGCAATTAGAAAATAATCAAGCGCCATTAAAGTTAGCTAAGATAGATATCACAGGCGTGACGGATGATTTAAAGAAAAATATAGAACTTCACATGCCTATTTCCATTCCTGAGTGTGATGCCGATCGTGGTGATGTAAAACTATTCTTTAACACAGTAAAAAAGAACCTTCGCAAAGCAACAAGAGCTTTAGGTTATTACGATGCCGAATTTACCTCAGGTGGTTCTGTTGTTAATAATTGTTGGAAATTGAGATTAAAGGTGACTTCAGGTCGACCTACTAAAGTAGTATCTCAAGAAATTAAAGTGCTAGGCGAAGGTAAAGACGAAGAAGTATTTCGAACTATTTTAAAAGATTATCCATATAAAATCGGAGATGTGTTAAATCATCAAAACTACTCTGAGTTTAAAACTAAATTATCAGAAGCGTCCCAAACCTTGGGCTATTTTGATGCGGAATTTGCGAAGCACACTATTCGAATCGATCCCGCTTCTTATCAAGCAAAAGTTGCCTTGGTGTTAAATACCGGCACTCGATATCGTTATGGTAATGTGGCGATAGCTCAGAAAACTCTATCTGACAAAGCAGTACAAAAGTACCTGATTATAAAATCAGGTCAGCCTTTCAAATCAGAAGACATAATTCGACAACAGCAGGTTTTACAGCAAAGTGGATATTACAAAACTATCAAAATAGAAGTTTTACAAGATCAGATTGCTAATAATCGAGTACCTATTTCTATTTCATTAACGCCTAAAAAACGAAATGCCTATAAATTTAAAGTTGGTTTTGGTTCTGATACTGGAGCACGTGTATCTGCAGAACTTGATAGACGTTGGACAGGAGCAAAAGGTCGCCAATTACAAATTAAAACACAATATGCACAGACTCTTTCGGGGGTTTCTCTTCGTTTAGTAAATCCGAGGGATAATCCTGAAGATAATAGCTTGGTTTACAGTATTGATTGGACGAAAGACTCTAATGATGATGTTACAGGTCGAAGTATCAATGTGGGTAGTAGATTTGTTAGAAAACGCTCCAATGGTTGGATTCAATCCGCATCTATCAATGCTTTGGTCGATAGAACTCAAGTTGAAGGTGAGGACGAAACAAATTCTAATTTATTACTCTTCGGTATCGGCTTAGAAAAAGTAAGCGCTGATAGCTTAATATTTCCTACTAAAGGTTGGCATATTAGAGCTACTTTAAGTGCGGCTTCAGAATTTGTATTAAGTGATCAAAATGTAGTGCAGTTTACGGCTAATGCAAAACGTATTATGAAAATAGGCTCAGGTCGTCTTTTAGCTCGTGCCAACTATGGTACTACTCTAGTTAATGATTTCGAGCGTCTTCCTAAAAGTTTACGTTTTTTTGCTGGCGGAGGTAATAGCGTTCGTGGTTTTGATTTTGAGAGTTTAGGCGAATTAAATTCTAATAATCGCAATCGGGGTGGTAAACAGTTAATCGATTTTAGTCTCGAATATCAACACCCGATAAATGAAAGTTGGAGCGCTGCTGTGTTTGCCGATGCAGGTAACGCATTTGATGATTTTAAAGATACTGATTTAGAAGTTGGGGTTGGTTTTGGCGCTCGTTGGCGCTCTCCTGTAGGTCCTGTAAGAATTGATTTGGGCTTTCCTACAGATGATTTCAGTCAACCTAAGCTATATTTAAGTGTCGGTGCTGACTTATGAGGCGGTATTTCAACCAATACGTGTTCTCTCCATTATTCTGGATAATGTCACTATTATTAGTGATTTTGTTTCTTATGGTAGTTTTGCTCTTTACTCCATTTGGCCCAAAGATAATTGCATCTGTAGTTGATAATTCAATTGAAGATATAAGTATAAAAGGTGTTTCAGGCAGTATATTTACAGGATTGAAAGTAGAAGAATTCTCATTAGATTCCAATGTTGGAATAGTATTAAAAGATATTAAAGTTAATGTTGATCAATACGATATAGAAAATAAAAAAATCTTCGCTGATAAAGTAGTTGTGGGTGAGTTAGCCATAGTTTTAAAAGCTCCTGATGATAATGATGAAGAAATCGAGATTCCTAACTTTGGCTTACCCATCAATATTGATGCTAATCAGTTACAGCTAGACTCATTGAAAATTATTAGAAAAATACCGGATAGTGACGATACCCAAACATTATTATTTCAAATTGAAGGCATGGTTTTAAAACAAGCAACTATAAAAGATGGGCAATTACATTTCGAAAAATTAGAGGGTAAGCCCACTATTTTAGATCAACCGCTTAAGATAAACGTTTCTAATGGCTCATTAAATATGAATCAACCGCATGAAATAAGCACTAGCGGAAATGTTTCTTTTACGCATCCAGAATTAGGTAATTTGACTGGTGAAATACAAGTTGGTGGAACATTAACTCAATACATTGTAGAAAGTAATCTAGTCTTTGAACAGGACAAAATAGGAACAGGTTCTTTAAAGGTTAAAGGCGAGGGTGACTATAAAAAAGTAGTATTTAATGATGTTGAAATTATAAGTAATCACGGAAATGCTAAAGCCACAGGAGATATCATTTGGGATCCTGAAATTCTCTTAAACTTTGATATCGAAGGTAAACAATTAACGACTGAAACACTTTTACCTGAATGGCCAGTTATAGCCGATGCCACTGTTAAATATAACAGCAGTTATATTGATTCTAGATTAGAGAATAATATCGATATTGTATCTTTGGAAGGTGTTTTTCGTGATCAAAAACTGACTGTAAAAGGTCAAATCACTGATCGGCAAGGATTAATAATAGCTAAAGATTTAGATTTTAAGTTAGGCGATAACGCTCTTAGCGCAACAGGTGCTGTAACAGAACCTTTAAGTTTAGACTTGATTATAGATGCTGAAAATTTGACTCAACTTTTACCTGAGCTGACAGGAAAAATACAGGGTTTGGCATCCATCAAAGGTCAATATAAAACCCCCAAAATCATATCAAAATTAAGTGCTAATAATTTAAGTTATGGCAATATCACACAGGGTAAAAAAACACTTTTTGTAAATACTGATGTGGGCTTACAAGAAGATGGATCTCTACAGATTAAGAATATCATCGCTACACTAGGAAAGAATGAATTAAAACTTAGTGGTAAAGCATCAGAACCTTACGACCTAACATGGGATGTTAATGCAAAGAATATCAAGCAAATAACGCCTTTAATAAGTGGTCGAATAAAAGGTACTGGAGTGCTGTCAGGGACAGTAAAAGAGCTTAAAAGTACACTTAAACTAAATGCAAATAGTCTTGAATTTGATGACTTCAAACAAGGTAAAGAAACACTATCTGTCGAGGGTGAATTAGGACTAAATGAAAAAGTCATTCAACTAGAATCATTATTAGTTAAAAGTGGAAAAAATAGTATTAATGTATCAGGCCAAGCTAGTGAGCCTGTTGATTTAAATTTAAAAATTAACGCAAAAAATCTGTCTGAGGTATCGCCTGATATTTCCGGAAGAGTCAGTGGGACTGCAACCGTGAAAGGTGATTACGCCTCTCCAATTATCACCACTAATTTGTTGGGCTCTAAACTTTCATTCAAAAAAACCAGTTTGGCTAATGCGGATCTGAAACTCCAGGGTGAAGTGGAGATTCGTGACGGAGTTCCTATTGTTAAACAGTTAAATAGTCAAATCGGCAATAACACGATTCAAATCACAGGCAAGGCAAGTAGTCCCTTTGACTTAACATGGAATATTGATAGTAAAAACTTACAACAAATTTTGCCGGAGCTATCAGGTAGTTTATTGGTTAAAGGTAAGCTGCAAGGGACAATTGATAAACCTATTATCAATGCAACAGGTGATGCTAAAAACCTTAAATATAGAGACTACGGATTACAATCTGGTGTTTTTAGTGCAAGCACTAATAATGACATATACCGAATTAAAGGTGATCTGACTAATTTACAAAACGTGGATCAAAAAGTCCGTTCAGCAAAAGTAGAATTGAATGGCAGGATTGAATACCATGTTATTACAGCTGTGGTCGATCACTCTGATGCAAAAGTAAACCTCAATGCAAATGGAGGGTGGCAAAACCAGCGTTGGAACGGCACTCTTAAAACATTAAATTTTGCAGATACGCAAGCAGGTGACTGGAAACTGCAGAAGCCTGTCAAAATATCATTGTCACAGGATGGTTTTAGCGCAGATAAGATGTGCATTAGCAGTGAAAAAACACAAGCATGCTCTACTGCAAGCTATACAAAAGCATCAGGCTTGACGGCAAAAGGCATACTACAAAAAACCCCCTTAAAATTACTAAAACCGTTTTTACCTGAGGGAATAATTTTAAATGGTGATATAGAAGGTAGTTATGATATTAAGCAAAATAACGGAAGGCCAACGGGTGTCATAAAATTCAAATTACCCAAAAGTTCTTTTTCGATTATATACGAAGATGACGAAGAAAAGTCCTTCAGCTATGAAGAGGCTGAAATTACAGCAAACATCAATAATCGTACTATTAATGTTGAAACAAAAGCAAAATTTATTGGTAGAGGTGCATTTGCTAGCAAAGCAAATATTTTAGGTGGAGGTCTTTTTTCCAGCAAAGCAACGATTAAATTATCACCTGAAAATGGAAAGCATACTATAGATGGAGTGGCTAATTTTGATATTCCAAATATCAACTTTGTGCAAAGCTTCGTTCCCCGCACACGAGGTTTACGTGGTGTTTTAAATAGTCAATTGACGTTTACTGGTTTATTGGCAAAACCACAAATTAAGGGCCAGGCAAAGCTTACTGACGGTTACGTAAGATTACCTGAAGCAGGTACTGAAATTACTAATATGAACCTAAATGTAATCGCTAATAAGCCAGGACAAGCCACTGTAAGTGGAAAGATGTTGATGGGAAAGGGGGTTTTGAATGTATCGGGTGATGTAAACTTAAAAGACATAACTAAATGGAAAGCGAATGTAAAAATTAAAGGTAATAATATTCGCTTTATGAATACCAATGAAGTTCGAGCAATAATGTCACCCGACATAACAATCAATTTGACGCCTGAATTGGTTGGTATCACGGGTAAAATTGATATTCCTGAAGCAGATATTCGTTTAAAAGCCATACCTGAGACGAGCATAGATGAATCGACAGACACTTTTGTTATTGGTGAAACAGCACCAGGTGAAAAGGTAACATCAGTTAAAATTAGACCTAAAGTACTCATTAGTTTAGGCAAAAAAGTCAGAATGGATGCTTTTGGTTTAGAAGCCAAGTTATCAGGTGATGTAAATATCACTCATAACCGCCGCGATATATTGGCGAATGGTTCTTTGCGAGTTCAAGATGGTAAATTCCAAGCATATGGTCAAGATCTAGCTATTAATAATGGACGCTTAATCTTTAACGGATCTCCAAGATTAATAGGTATGGATATTCGTGCAACCAGGACAATTGATAAGCAAATTGTTGGTATTCATCTTGGTGGGACGTTACTCAAGCCTAAATCAACCTTGTTTGCTGATCCAACTTTAGATGAAGAAAGTGAAATATTAAGTTACTTGATTACAGGTAATACTTTGTCTTCTGCATCAGGTCAGGAAAGTGCTTTATTGCTCTCAGCTGCGCGTGGTTTAGGAGTTACAGGTAGTGGCAGTATCGTCCAAAAAATAGGCTCTTCCTTCGGCTTGGATGACGTTAACATAGTCACTAAAGATGATCTTAAAAAGAGTGAGATCGCGCTAGGTAAGCGACTAGGTTCGCGTTTATATGTGCGTTATCTAATTGGCTTGTTTGATCAGACTCAAAAGATTGCGATTGAATATAAAATAAATGATGTTTTATCCCTAGAAGCTCAAACTACGCCTGATGATTTTGGTTTGGATTTTATTTATGAAATCGAAAGAGATTAGTTCTGACTCGATACGCCCTCTATAAAAACTAGGCTGCCTATTTATGAAAACACATTACCGCACTGCGACTACAAATGATTTACAAAGCATAATCAAAATGCTGGTTGATGATCAACTAGGCAGCACTCGCGAAGATGCGTCAACACCCATAAACTCTCAATATTTAGAAGCCTTTGAAATTATTGATAATGATCCTAATAATGAATTGATCGTTTTAGAATCATCTGAAAAAACAGTAATAGGCATCTTGCAACTTACTTATATTCCTTACCTAACTTACAAAGGTTCATGGCGTTGTCTGATAGAAGGCGTGCGCGTACATGAAGATTATCGAGGTCAAGGCCTTGGCACTCAGCTCTTTGAATGGGCGATTAAAAGAGCCAAGGAAAAGAACTGCAACATCGTACAGTTAACGTCCAATAAAGAACGCAGCGAAGCGATACGCTTTTACGAGTCTTTGGGATTTCAGGCATCACATGAAGGTTTTAAATTGATATTTTAGTTTATTAAATGAGGATGTTTTTCTGGCTGTTTTGCCGTTTACTAATCAATTATAGAATTAGTAAATCACAGGTTCTTCAATTTTCGGCGCAACATCATCCTCTTCAGGATCAACATTACTCTGGAAGGTTTCATAAACCGATTCTGCTTCACCCAGTTCATCAAAAATAGCGATATGGAAAATAGCCTCTCCTTCATGAACTAAGGGTAGGGTGGCTCTGCCAATCACCATGCCACTTACAGGTGATTTAATTTCGACTTCGACTTCACCAAAAGGATCAGAGATATAACCCAATATATCGCCTTTGTTTATTCTATTTCCCATAGGATTGGTGGCACGTAAAATGCCACTTTGAGATGCTCGAACCCATTGGCTTGAATGTGAAATTGCAGGATCTAATTTAACGCGTTTGCGCGATCTTGGCAGCATACCTATTTTACGCATGACATTAATGATGCCACTCACGCCTGCACGAATCGAGATCTCATCAAAGCGTAATGCCTCGCCTGCCTCATAAAGCAGAATTTTGGTATTAGTTTTGGCTGCAGACTCACGCAAACTACCTTCGCGCAACGGTGCATTAAGAACGACTGGTGCCCCAAAGGCTAAAGCCAAATCTTTGATTTCATTGTCGTCTAATACGGCTCTAATTTGCGGTAAATTATCGCGTGCAATTGCTGCGGTATGCAGATCAATTCCGTAATCACTCTGCTCACTAATATTGCTTAAAAATGTATACGCTAATTTAGATGCCATTGAGCCTTCTTCTGATCCAGGGAAAAATCGATTTAGGTCACGGCGATCTGGCAGATAACGTGTTTTGTTAATAAAGCCATATACATTTACTACAGGCACAGTAATCAATGTGCCTTTGAGGCGTTTCACAGGTTTCGAATTCTTTAAGCGACGAATAATCTCCACACCATTAATTTCATCGCCGTGTACAGCGGCACTAACAAAAAGTGTCGGTCCAGCCTCTTTGCCACAAATAACGTGCACTGGCATGTGAATACTTGAATTCGAATAAAGCCCGGGAATAGGCAGCTCAATATAAGTACTTTCCCCGGGTTTAACGGTTATATCACCAATTTTAAAAGCCTTATTCTTAACTCTGCTCTTAACCTTCCTTTTAGCTTTTTCTGCTACTTCAGCCATACTTTTTTATTAACCCTTGCCACGTGTCTTTGTCTTGCCTACTTTAGCATTTTTTTCAATAAAATCGATGATCATTCCTGCAACATCTTTACCACTTGCGCCTTCGATTCCTTCCAGACCAGGTGACGAATTCACTTCCATAACAACAGGGCCACTATCAGAGCGCAATAAATCTACACCACAGACGTTTAAGCCCATAGTTTTTGCTGCTTTGACTGCGGTAGCACGTTCTTTAGGTGTAATTTTGACCAATTCAGCTGAACCACCACGATGTAAATTAGACCTGAATTCGCCCGGCGCACCTTGACGTTTCATAGCAGCTACTACTTTGTCACCAACGCAGAAACAACGAATATCAGCGCCCTTAGCTTCTTTAACAAATTCTTGAATTAAGATATCGGCTTTCACGCCCATAAAACCTTCGATAACACTTTCAGAGGCTTTTTGCGTTTCAGCCAAAACCACGCCGATACCTTGTGTGCCTTCTAAAAGTTTAATAACTAACGGTGCTCCACCAACCAATTTTATTAAATCTTTAATGTCACCGGGTTTATTTGCAAAACCAGTTTCAGGGATACCCACACCTTTGCGTGATAATAACTGCATAGAACGAAGTTTGTCACGTGAACGAGAAACCGCTACAGACTCATTCAACGGGTAAACCCCCATCATTTCAAACTGTCTGAGTACTGCCGTACCATAACGTGTAATGGAAGCCCCGATTCGTGGAATAACGGCATCAAAGCCTTCCAAAGCCTCACCTCTTAAATGAATTGTCGGATTATTAACGGCAATGTTCATATAACATCGTAAGGCATCGATAACATGTACTTCGTGTCCTCGTGCTTCAGCTGCTTCAACTAAGCGGCGGGTTGAATATAGTTTTTTATTACGGGACATAATGGCTATTTTCATGTTGGTAATCCTATTAGATTTTTAGTTATGATTATTATTTATTCAAGGGGGATGATAGTTCTTAAAAGACACCTCCCTACTTATTGGGTGTTTTCGACCTCAGTAAACCTACACCTATTAACACTAAGAATAGACCAACAATGTGCTCCCAACCGAAATCTTCACCTAAAAATACCACTGCGATGAAAATAGTGAATACAGGGCCAACACTTCCTGTGATGCTCATGCGTGTTGCTCCGATACGATTAATTGCTTCAGCCGTTAAAAAGCTCGGTATTAAGGTGCAAAATATCGCGAGTAAAAATGATAGTAACCAGATTCTTGGTGATACATCTAAATCACTCAATTCTCGAGTTGCTGTAAATTGCACCACAATAAAAACTAAGGCAGACGACATCGCGATACTAGTAAAAATTAAACTACCTAATTTCGAGATTAAGGCTTTACTGAATACCACATATAGCGAAAAGAAAAATGCAGCGAATCCAACAAGCACAGTACCTTTAATTAAGTTTTCATTACCCGCACCAGCCTCATTAAAAAACAAAAATCCTACGCCGGCATAACTCAACACCATCGAGATAAAAACCTTAACCGTGATTTTCTCCCGAAAAAATATCCAACTTAAAATCGCCACAATAATCGGATAGGTAAACAACACTAAGCGCTCTAACTGCGCTGAGATGTGCTGCAAGCTTTCGAAATCTAAATAAGAGGCGAGGTAATAGCCAAAAAAGCCAAGGCTTATCGTGATCGCGATATTG
>JBALXO010000061.1:21592-23662 GCA_036960615.1 Cocleimonas sp.
AGAATGTCAGAAACTTTATGATGTTCTAACCATACACCGCCACAATCTTTGCACAAATCTACCGCGTGTCTATCAATGACCTTTCGTGAAAGTGAACCCTCACAACGCGGACAAGCGACCTTTTGATCTTTTTGTGGTGGGGGTTTAATAGGCAAAGTAAGAGACTCACCGCATTCCGCGCAGTGCTTAGCCTCGTCATAAGGTGCAATACTAAAACAAGCAGGGCATCTCGCAAAAGCTAAATAAGCCTCACAGTACTGGCAACAGTTTTCATTGGGATTTACAGATCCGGCACAATTTGGGCAATTCCAACTTCGTGCTAAATTTGGTAATTCGGGTATATGGAAGTCCATTCCGCAGCGACAATGAATAGCATCGCTTGGAATTTTCATACCAGTATTGTAACGAGATGAGCATTGTGGACATTGAATAATCATAGACTCTGATTATAAACAATAAATTGACAGTCCTGTGTAGATTATCAAACACCTCCTATTTTTGGGAAGTCCGAACGTTGTCTATACCTTCCCCGATATTTCCTTGCGGAAATTGTTCTACTACCTCCTTGATTCTTAGGGAATCTAAGGAGGCACCACCTTTTTGGCTCTTTTAAGCCTAGAACGACGCAAATCTATTGTGTTATCTTATTACCAACTTAATTTCACACGTGGAGAACAACTGTGATTAAACCTATTTACAATAGCTTTGCTATTTTTGTTTTACTCATTGCAAGTCTTACAGCACAAGCCAATGAAGTAGAAATCGTTGATGTTAAAGCACACCAAGGCAGTGACAAGACATGGAAATTTGCTGTGACCTTAAATCACGCTGATACAGGTTGGGATCATTACGCAAATGAGTGGCAAGTGATTGCGCCAGATAACAAAATACTCGCCACTCGAACGCTTTATCACCCCCATGTTAATGAACAACCGTTTACGCGCAATACTTCTAACGTAAAAATTCCTGACAATATGGAAACCGTTAGAATAATAGCTAAAGACACCGTGCACGGATTAGCTAAAACTGCGATGCAGATAAATCTAAAAACTAAAGAATTGACGCTTGTAAAACTAGACTTGAAAAAGAAATAAGTTATGGATAAAAAAGAAGAAAAAGCAGGTCAAGCACTTAAGGAGTTTATCCGCTATTCATCAAACCCTTGGCGCATTGTGTGGACTAACTTCGTTGCAGGCGTTTTCCGAGGTTTAGGTGCAATCATCGGTGCTTCTGCTTTCATCGCTTTAGTTGTCTGGCTACTCACTTTATTTGTAGACGTACCATTGATTGGAGAATACGCCGCCAATACTAAAAGCACCGTCATAGGTTATATCAATGACACCAACTACAACGATGAATTTGAACGCATGAGCAAAACCTTAGAGAGTATTGAGAAGGAACTGGCGAAGGATAAAGCGGATCAGTAAATGTCTATAAAATAGACACCCTCCTACTTTTACCGTTTCTTCCATGAAACAGGCAAGTCGACTTTTAGCGGGATAATATGGATAAATCCTGATATAGAAGGGCCTAACTGTTGTGAAGACTCCCCATTCTCTATTTTTTAATGGGCTTTGTAGCACTTTTTGTTTAGCTTTGTGTTATTGTACAAAACTTATATAGATCATTAATAACTTATATTGCTACTTTTAGTATAAGTATTTTTTATCAAAATTTCTCTGCATTTGACTATTTTAATATACTTATACTGTATGCAATTATTCTAATAAGTTTGAATTTTATATTATGTGAAACAATTTTAAAGTAGCTTCATAATAATAGTGAGTACATACATCAAATGGTAAGTGAGCCTCCCATCACTCCACCAGTTATCACTGGCGATGAAATTCGATTGGTTAAAAAACAATTGAAACGTATTCTTGCAAGTAAATATTTCAAATCTGCCAAACAGATGCAGAATTTTCTAAAATATATCGTAGAAAAAACATTAGCGGGAGAAGGAAATGTAATAAAGCAGTACACGATAGGTGTTGATGCTCTTTCATTTCCAGGTGATTTTGACCCAGAGGGAAATCCTGCTGTTCGAATTATGGGAGGCAGAGTTCGTAA
>JBALXO010000062.1:0-19527 GCA_036960615.1 Cocleimonas sp.
CCAGCTGATATTTTGGTTGGCCCTGGTAATCGTTTCGTTGCTGAAGCTAAGCGTATGTTATACGGAAGAGTGGGTATCGATTTATTTGCTGGTCCAACAGAAATCGGAATAATTGCAGATCACACAGCTGATCCAGTTATTATTTGTTCTGACCTTGCAGGTCAAGCAGAGCATGGTCCTGATTCTCCAGCATGGTTGTTCACATCAGATAAAGACTTAGCTGATAAAGTCATTGAGATGATGCCAGGAGTTATTGCTAAGTTACCTGAAACAGCGCGTAACGCAGCAACAGCAGCATGGAGAGATTACGGCGAAGTAATTCTTTGTGATACAGACGAAGAAATGGCAGTAATTAGTGATAAATATGCATCTGAGCATCTAGAAATTCAAGCAGAAAACCTTGACTGGTGGGTAGCGCGTTTACGTAACTACGGATCATTATTCGTTGGTGAAGAGACTACTGTTACTTACGGCGATAAGTGTTCTGGTACTAACCACATCCTACCTACTAAAGGTGCAGGTCGTTACACTGGCGGATTGTCTGCAAGTAAATTTGTTAAGACTGTAACGACTCAGCGTATGACTCGTGAAGCAAACCGTGAAGTTGGTTCTGCAGCAGCTAGAATTTCACGTCTAGAAGGTATGGAAGGACATGCACGCTCTGGTGATGATCGATTAGCAAAATACTTCCCAGGTGAAGAGTTCTTGCTAGAAATCCCAGGTCATGGAGTAGATCAATAAGTGACGGGTGAAAATACTAATCCGCTTAGCCTAACAGGCAAAGTCGCCTTAATCACCGGTGCCACATCTGGCATCGGTGCACAGCAAGCCCGAGCACTTTCAAGTGCTGGGGCTTCTGTCGTTTTGGTGGGTAGAAGAGAAGATCGTCTTAAAGAACTGGCTGAAGAAATTCGAGGTTCTGGTGGCGAAGCTGATTATTTAGCGGCTGATTTGTCTGATGAAAGTCATTGGCAGTTAGTGGTTGATGATAGTCTTAGTTTTTTTGGCCGAGTTGATATTCTTTGCAACACAGCAGGTGTGAATCTACGCCAACATGCAGATGATGTGACTTCTGAAAGCTGGGACTTAACACTTGGTTTAAATTTAAAAGTGCCTTTCTTTTTAGCGCAAAAATTGATACCTAATATGCGCGAGCGTGGTTGGGGTAAAATAATCAATGTCGCTTCATTGCAATCAGAACGTGCTTTCCCTAATGGTATTGCTTATGGCGCATCAAAAGGCGGAGTTACACAATTAACCCGAGCTATGGCAGAAGCATGGTCAAAAGATGGGATTAGTTGTAACGCAATCGCACCTGGTTTTTTCCCAACGGAATTAACTGCGCCTGTGTTTGATAATGACGAGATGTCATCTAAATTTGCAAACCAAACCACAATTGGTCGTAATGGTGAGTTGAGTGATCTAAACGGAATCTGCGTATTCTTATCGAGTCATGCATCAGATTACATTACCGGTCAAACGATCTATATTGATGGTGGTTTTACGGCTAAGTAGACTGTTACAAATAGATCAGCACAGATAAACTATAATAATAAAACACCCCTGAGAACTACCTAAAAGTGGGGGGGTGTCTTTTTTAATCATATTTAAAGTCTCTAACACCTCTAGGAGTCCCCATGAAAGCGCTTGTTTATACCGATACCAAAGAAATGACTTACCGCGATGAGCCATCACCCAATCAAAGAGATGGTGATGTGATTCTACAAGTTCAAGCGGCTGCGATTTGTGGCTCAGATATGCATGCTTATCATGGACATGACGAACGACGCGTTCCGCCATTAATATTAGGCCACGAAGTTTGTGGAACTGTTTTAGATGGTAAACATGCAGGTAAACGCATGGTAATCAATCCATTAATGACCTGTGGTGTGTGTTTAGATTGTCAGACAGGACGCAGCAACTTGTGTGTTGATCGTGAATTAATCGGTATGTATTTACAAGGTGCATTCGCTGAGCAAGTAGCAATCGAAGAACGTAACCTGCTAGAAATTCCAGAAGATATGGATCCGATCAGTGCCTCTGTAACTGAACCAACAGCAACCGCATTACACGCGATAGCATTGGTCGAGCGAATTGCCTACAGACCTTTATCAGAAATGCGATGTTTGGTATTAGGTGGTGGAGCTATTGGTTTACTGGCTGCATTAATTCTAAAAGCAAAAGGTTGTACTCAAATTGATATTGCAGAAACCAATGCATTGCGTCGTGAAAGTATTAACGCACAGCATTGTGGTGATGCTTATGACCCGATTGCAAATAAGCCACCTCATTCAGAACAATACGACGTGGTTCTAGATTGTGTGGGTTCAGGTATTACTCGCAAGACTTCATGTGAAGCGGTTCGAGCAGGCGGAATTATTTCGCATGTCGGTTTACAGGATAGTAACGATGGTTTTGATAGCCGTAGAGTGACATTGCAAGAAGTTACTTTCTTAGGTAACTACTGTTACACCACAGCTGATATGAGTGCTTCGATTGATATGCTATATCAAGATCGCTTGGGTGATTTAAGTTGGATTGATGTACGTCCAATGTCAGCAGGTGGAGAAGCATTCTCTGATTTACATCATGGTCGAGTGGCAGCGGCGAAGATAGTCTTACAACCCGACCATTTAATGTAAAATAGTTCTATCATTAACAAATAATTATTCTGGAATAACATCATGGTGCAAGCTCTAATTCGAAAATCTGCCTGCGTGGCAGATCTTAAAAAACGAGCAAAACGCCGGATTCCAAAGTTTGCATTTGATTATATTGAAGGTGGTTGCAACAGCGAGTTAGCCTTAAAAAATAATAGGGAAGCCTTGGACGATATTTTTCTAAGGCCTGAATATCTACAAGCTTATAGCAAGCCAACATTAGGCATTGAGCTATTCGGTAAAAACTATTCTGCTCCATTTGGTATTGCTCCATTAGGCTTGTCAGGTTTAGTTTGGCCAGATGCCTCCGCAATGCACGCGCGTGCGGCATTAAAAGCTAATATTCCTTTTGTACTTAGTACCGTTTCGACAATCTCAATTGAAGATGCTGCAAAGAATGCAGAAGATAATTTTTGGTTTCAATTGTATCCACCCGCTGATGAAGACATTCTTGATGATATGCTCAACAGACTTCGAGCTGTGGGTTGTCATAACTTAGTTATAACAGTCGATGTACCTTCACCAAGTCGACGAATTAGTGCGATAAAAAGTGGCTTGGCTGTTCCACCTAAAATCACAGTGAAAAGTATATTTGAAAGTACAGTTCGACCTATGTGGTCTTTAGCTACTATACGCGCCGGTTTACCACAATTTGCAACACTTCGTCCTTATATAAAAGACGCTAAAAACATCGAAGATATTGCGACTTTTATCCGAGTAACTCTAAGAGATGTAGTTGATGAAACAATGCTCAAAACGCTTAGAGATAAATGGAAAGGTAACTTAATCGTTAAAGGCATAAGTCATGTCGACGATGCCATTACAGTAAAAGAATTAGGTGCAGATGGCATCATCGTTTCCAATCATGGCGGACGCCAATTAGATGCATCTTTGCCACCTGCCGAGACTTTAGAAGAAATTATTAATGCAGTTGGATCTGACCTTACAGTAATGGCAGATAGTGGCGTTGAGACGGGTGTAGATATCGCAAGATATTTGGCTTTGGGCGCTGAAGCCGTCTTTGCTGGTAGAGCCTTTTTGTATGGTGTCGCGGCTCATGGAGAGGAAGGCGCTACGCATTCGATTGATCTATTAAGAGATGAATTAGATCAAGTTATGTCGCAGGTACATTGTGGAAATCCAGCGTTGATGCATCAGCACTTAGAATAAGGTTTTACTGAGACAGCGGTGCTGAAAAGTGGCTTTTAACAATACGCCACATTGATCGAGCCACTGCAATGTAACGGTTTAATCGTAATACAAATAATCTTCTAAAATCCATGAAACTCAGCAAACGACTAAAACACATCGAGCAAATGATAGACCTCGGCTATTCCCATATTTGGGATTGCTGTTGTGATCATGGGTTTCTCGGAGCCAGTTTATTATCTAAGCAAGTCGCCAAAAATATCCATTTTGTAGATATTGTTCCTGAACTAATATCAAATATAGAAATTAAACTTCAACAATTCCACTTAAACTCACTAACGAATTGGAAAGTACATTGTATTGATGTCGCAGAATTACCTTTGGAAATTTATGAAGGTAAACAGCTAGTTATCATCGCTGGTGTTGGTGGTGATTTAATGACTCGCTTCATAAATGACATTCACCAGAATCATACCAACTTAAATGTTGATTTCCTGTTATGCCCAGTTAATCGACAGTTTACAGTGCGTCAAAAATTAATTGATCTCAATTTTAGCTTGAAACATGAAATTTTAGTTGAAGATAAGCAGCGTTTCTATGAAGTGATATTAGTTTCATCTGTAAGTGATAAAAATAAATCAATTAATCCAGTTGGAAATGACATTTGGCAATCAGTGACAATGAAACAAGCTGATGTAGTTGAGAAATACTTAAATAAAACACTCAGTTATTATCGTAGTATTCAACAAGGGAAGACAAGCAATGTTGATCACATCATTAGTGCTTATCAGGCTATAGTTATCTGACTTTAAATTAGTAAATTAGTACTAAAAGTCTCTACGCTACGAAAAAAAAGATGTAGGGCTTTTAACAAGAATTATCATTATTTCAAACACAAAAAAGGGGCTGATTAATCAGCCCCTTTTTTGTGTTACTAAACTAGATTTAGTCTAACTATCCAGCATACAGATAATTAGGTAACCAGAGCACTATCTGCGGGAAGGATATGATCAGTGCTAATCCGATTAACTGAATTACCATGAACTGCATCATCCCAAGATAGATGTCTTTTAGATCCCATTCAGGCACAACGCCTTTCAGGAAGTAGGCAGACAAGGCCACGGGTGGACTTAGCCAGGCGGTTTGTAAATTCACCGCCACTAATATCGCAAACCAAACCAATAGATCGGTACGGCTTAGATCGAAGGCAGGACCAAGCGTTTCAACTACAGGTAATAAGATCGGTACAATGATCAATACGATTGGAACCCACTCTAATGGCCAACCTAATATAAAGATCAATGCCATGATGAGGAATAGCGTCCAACCTGGAGACAAGTCAAAAGATAAAAGGATATCAGTCAGCATTTGAGGTGTACCCAAGTTTGAGAACACTGCGCCAAAGAAGTTGGATGCTGCTACTAAGAACATAATTAAAACACTGATTTCTAGTGTTTTAATTAATGAATCGTAACCACCTGAAATAGTGAACTTTCGATATGCCATTGATAATAATACTGAGCCTAAAGCTCCACAGGCTGCAGCTTCAGCTGGAGTTGCAAAGCCCATTAGTATCGAGCCAAGTGCAGAGGCTATCAATACTGTCGGTGGAACTAACCCCATAAAGAATTCGTACCAAAGATCAGAGAAGAAGAAACCATTTGGTTTTGCTTTTCTAGACCAGCCGTAAGCAAAAAACATAAAGCCAACCCACGCTAATGGAATAACTAAACCACCGAATGGGAATATTGCAAGAGAGCCAGCAACACCTAAAGTACATAACCAAATAAATATTCCTAGAGCTCCCATGACTAAGATAACTTCAATAGCATAATACGGTGAAGTTGTAGGTTGCTCGTCTTCAGGAAGAATTGGGCCTAGACTTGGATTAATTATACAACGACCAATCGTGTAGATCATATAAAGAGATGCTAGCATCATACCCGGCAATATTGCTGCACGGAATAGGTCGGTTACGGGTACTTCAAGTACAGGTCCCATTACGATCAACATGATTGAAGGCGGTATTAATATACCTAGTGTTCCACCAGCGGTAATTGCACCTGCTGATAAACGTACGTCATATCCTGAACGATTCATAGTTTTTGCTGCCATGATACCCAGTATAGTGACCGAGGCGCCAACGATACCTGTAGCTGCTGCAAAGATCATCGAAACAAATAGAACAGCGACAAATAGTGCGCCACGAGTCCGTGACATCATCATTTGTACTGCGTTGAAGAGTCGCTCCATCAATCCTGCTTTCTCCATCATGATACCCATAAGAATAAACAGTGGAACAGCTACTAGCTGATCATCAAGCATTGTTGAGTTAACTTGTAAGGTAAGCAAGAAGAAAGTCAGGTTACTACTGCCACCCCAAGTACCAAAAACAAAGCCTAGGAATAACAAGGTGAAAGATATAGGGAAGCCAATGAAGATAGAAAATATCATTCCACCTAACATGACCATGCCAATAGCAGGTTTAGATAGACCACCATCGCCAAATAAGCCAGAGAACCATTCACCAATGGGTAAGGTGTCTGGGAAGAATACGGCAACAAAAAGTACTGCTAAGAAAGCTAAATAGAACGGGAAGATCTTTAAGAATTTTGCTTCGCGTTCTTTACCCATTTGATGGAAAGCACGGAATAATTCAGCAAAACCCTGAAGGAATAATAACAATGCACCAATAGGCATAAATATACGGGCTGGCCATAAGTAAGGAGCCCAAGTCGAATCACTGGCTTCTTCCCAACGTCCGAAGGCTTGACCCCAATCTCTGAATCCTAGTGAATCTAGTGCGAACTCGAAAGAACTCCAAAAGAAAAACAACATTGCTGGGAAATAGAACAATAGATATAAAGAAGCATCTACTGTTGCTTGTGTTTTTGGTGACCAATTTCTGAAAATAAAGTCAGCACGGATGTGAACACCGCGCATAAGTGCATAACCTGAAGCACCCATAAATAATACGCCGCCAAGCATGCGACTTACGTCATAAGACCATAGGGTAGGTCCTAGATTTAATGCTCTGGCAGTCTCTGCCATGTCATTAGAGGATAATACTCCAAACATACTTCTAGAGAAAACCTCGATGACCATAGCGATCATAAGGGGGATTAAAAGCAGACAAAGTATTCGTCCAGCCCATAGATTTAAAACATCTACGAAAGCGGTTATTGGACGTTGCCATGAAGTCATATCTTCGGGCGTTTGTCCCGGTTCTTCCGCGCGTCTTTCCGCGATAAGTTCATCGGTGATATCTAATTCACCTATCTCTATCTCATCAGCCATCGGTTTATCCCTTTGTGTCTTTTAAATATTTTTATTAGAATTATTATGTTGAAATGAAAAATCAACCCCTTCAAGAAAATTCTCGAAAGGATTGATTACTTAAATTAAAACAAAAATGTTTTAATTATTTCTTTACAGAGTCAGCAAAAGCTTTGCCCAAAGCAGCGTTAGATGCTTGTGAACCAGCCCAGTAAGGAACTGCGATTGCAGCAAAATCTTTCTGTGATTGCCATACTTTCGCGAAGAAAGCATTTTCTTTAGAGTTCTTCTCTAGAGCCGCTTTAGCAGCATTCATGTAAGCAGGGAAGTAGTCAGCAGGAGTGTCATGTAACTGAACACCGTGGTTGTCAACTAAGTCTTTAAGTGCTTTACCGTTTTCATAGATACGGTAAGACATTGCTTTCATTAATGAAGCGTTTGCAGCAACTTCTAATGATTTCTTTTCATGGTCAGATAGTTTCTTATATACGTCGCCGTTGATGTACATGTCAGCGTTTACAACAACCTGATGAAGGCCTTGTAAGTAGTAATGCTTAAGTACTTTCTGGAAACCGAAAACACTGTCTGGTTTAGGACAACACCACTCAGCTGCATCGATAGTACCTTTTTCAAGTGCAGGTAGAATATCACCACCACCCATTGCTACTGATGCTACACCTATATCTTTGTACGTCTGGCCAGGGATTCCTGGAGGAGTACGGAAACGGTATTTACGGAAATCATCCATTGAGTTGATTGGCTCTTTGAACCAACCTAAAGCCTCTGGGCCTACAGGTTGAAGCATGAAACCTTTAACGTTCATACCCATCTCAACCCAAAGTTGGTCGTATAACTCTGAACCACCACCAAACTGGAACCAAGACATAAATGCGATGTTATCAATACCAACACCAGCACCTGCTACAGGTGAACCAAATAGCATTGCAGCAGGGTGTTTACCAGACCAGTAATGAGTCCAAGCAAAGCCACCTTCAACAAGGCCTTTATCAACCGCGTCTAAAGTTTCTTTAACACCAACAACAGCGCCTGCAGGTAATACTTCAATTTTAAGAGATCCGCCAGTTAGGTCAGATACATCTTGAGCGAAGTTTTTTAACATTACTACTTCGTCAGCTTTAGCTGAAATAACTGATTGAACACGGATTGTTGTAACTTTTGAATGTGAAGCTGCTAAAGCAACAGAAGCACTACTTAATAAAGTAACTCCTACTGCTGTAGAAACTACAGCTTTTGTCAATTTTGAAAAAACAGACATGTCTTACTCCTCATGGTAATTGCTTTCACTTTATTAAAGAACCCCCCACCAGCGAAAGCAAAATAAATGCGGGGTATTAAATTATGACTATAGTTAGTAATAACTATAGTCAACTTTTACTTATTTGTTATGACTTTTATGCTTCATTTATAAGTTTTGTATAAGTGCTGCCACTTCAGGGTAACCGTCATAAAGCATTGATCCAGTTAAAAATATCAAGAATACCAAGCCGGCGTATGAAAGCCATGGATACTTAGACATGATTTTCATAATGATGGTTGCAAAGAAAGCCATAAAAGCAATGGCAAGTACTAAGCCAAAAACTAACATGGTCGTGTTATCTCTAGCGATTGCTGCAACGGCAAGTACGTTATCAATCGACATTGAAACGTCTGCAATGGTGATGGTGACCATTGCTGCCCATAATTGTTTTCGTGGGCTACCTTGATAACCTTCTGCAGTTAAGGCTTCTTCTGCTTTTTCAGAATGGTGTGAGCGTAATTCACCGTAGAAACGCCAACAAACCCAAGCTAATAAGCAGCCTCCGAAAAATAGAATGCCTGGAATAGCTATTAGGTAGCTGGCTATTGCAGCAAAAAAGATACGTAAACCAGCAGCAAGTGCCATGCCCATGAATATGGCTTTTTTACGAAGTTCAGGTGATAAGCCAGCAGCGGCCATTCCAATTACGAGAGCGTTGTCTCCAGATAAAATAATATCTGCAAAAATAATTTGTGCGATATCTACAATATGGTCGATCACTTATAAAACTTCCTTATTTATAATATTTAATCTTATCTTTTGGGTGATAGATAAGATTTTGTAAGCGCTTACATTGAGTATAGGTTGAATATAAAAAAAAAGCACCAACGAAATTGTGTTGCTTACATTATATTTACTTCTACATAATTATTAGAAAGAATATAGCTACAAAATGAATAATTATCAATAAAAATCATGAAAAATGAAACTATTAGTTCCAAAAAGTTGAATTTTACCTAAAATAGGCAGAATATAAAGATCCAATTTTTTTTTATTAAGTTTTAAAGTTAGGAGAAAGTAATGGCGTCATCAAATAGCTCAGATTCATTCAGTCAAGAATATGACTATATCGTTGTTGGTGCTGGTTCTGCCGGTTGTGTCTTAGCTAATAGACTCTCGGCTGATCCTGAAAACAAAGTTTTACTTCTAGAAGCAGGTGCTAAAGATTGGAATCCATGGATTCACATTCCTGTGGGTTATTTTAAAACAATGCACAATCCATCAACGGATTGGTGTTACATGACTGAACCTGATAAAGGTATCGATGATCGCAAACTTCAATGGCCGCGAGGCAAAGTGCTGGGTGGTTCAAGTTCACTTAATGGTCTTTTATATGTTCGTGGTCAAAAAGAAGATTTTGACCGTTGGGAAGCGCTTGGAAATAAAGGCTGGTCGTATAAAGATGTACTACCTTATTTTAAGAAATCAGAAGATCAAGAACGCGGTGCAGATAAATATCATGGAGTAGGTGGATTATTAAAAGTTTCTGATTTACGTTTACGCAGACCTATCGCCGATATGTTTATTAAAGCGGCTGAACAAATCGGTATCCCATTTAATAAAGATTATAACGGTGCAGAACAAGAAGGCGTTGGCTATTTTCAACAAACTGCACATAAAGGTTTTCGTTGGAGTACCGCAAAAGGTTTCTTAAAGCCTGCTCGTAGCCGTAGTAATTTAACTGTTGTAACTCATGCGCATACTTCTAGAATTATTTTTGACGAATCTGCTGATACGCCAAAAGCTATTGGAATTGAATTTTTACACAAAGGCTCTTTGCAAAAAGTTAAGGTTAACAAAGAAATTATTCTTTCAGCAGGTGCTATTGGCTCCCCGCAAATATTACAATTATCTGGAGTTGCATCGACAGAGTTATTGAATAAACACAATATTCCTGTGGTTAAAGAATTACCGGGAGTGGGTCAGAACCTACAAGATCACTTGCAAATTCGTCTAGTGTTTAAAACTAAGCAAGATACCTTAAATGATGAATTAAATAGCTACTTTAAGCAATTCAAGGTGGGTTTGCAGTACTTCCTTAATAGAACTGGTGCTTTGACTTTGGCGGCTAGCCAGATTGTTATTTTTACTAAAACCAAGCCAGAAATAGAGCGCCCTGATATTCAATTTCATTTTCAACCTTTGAGTGCAGATAAGCCTGGTGATGGCGTACATCCATTCTCAGCGTTCACTACATCTGTTTGTCAACTTCGTCCACATAGTAGTGGTCATCTTGAGATTAAGTCGACTGATCCTTTACAGCATCCTGCAATCCACCCTAACTATTTATCTGATGAGCGTGATTTAGAAGTTGCGGTTGAAAGTATTAAAGTCGCGCGAAGAATTGCCGAAGCACCAGCATTAGCAGCTCAAATAACCGATGAATATGTTCCAGGAAGAGAATTCCAAACCGATGAAGAATTATTATTAGCTGCGCGCAAGTTCAGCCAGACGATTTATCATCCGACTAGTACCTGTAAAATGGGTCATGATGATATGGCAGTTGTTGATGATCGTTTACGTGTTCACGGTATTCAAGGTTTGCGTGTCGCAGATGCGTCTATCATGCCTGAGATCACATCGGGTAATACCAATGCGCCAGCCATTATGATTGGTGAAAAAGCGTCTGATATGATTTTGGAAGATAACTCTTAGCTTATTGCTTCAATAGAAAAGAGTACAAAAGGTGGTGGGTGTCTATTTAAGGGCTTTTAACTCTCTTTAGTGAGCTCTTTTACCTTTTTAACGACTTTCTTTATTCCCTCGACGATTCTCTCTTCAGGCAATGAAGAGAAGCCTAAACGAAAGTAAGGGCATTTTTCTTTCATAGGATAGAAAAATACATCGCCTGGTTCAATCAACACACCTTCTTTTTCTAGCTCTCTTGCTAATTCTCTTGAGTCTAAGTTATCAGGTCCTTTCAGCCATAACGCCGAACCCCCATGATGAGAGACTAGTGCCTCTCCGGGGAAGGTGAGATCGATTTGATTACGTATCACGATTGAACGTTGATATAAGGTCAAACTCAATTTCCGAATTAATGAATCATGATAGCCACGTTGTAAGAAACGAGCGACGATAAACTGATTATTACTAGGAGGATGTCTCAACATCAATCGTCTAAGTACTCGCGCTTCTTCGATAAACTCTTTTGGTGCGACCATAAAACCTAGGCGAATACCTGGTGCTAAGGTTTTTGAGATGCTGCCGATATAAATAACACGACCGTCAGTATCTTTACTCTTAAGTGCTGCTAGAGGTTTTTTGTTATAGGTTAACTCAGCTTCGTAATCATCTTCTATTATTAGAAATTTCTGCTCAGTCGCTTTTTTCAATAAGTCCGTTCTACGTTCTCTTGGCAAAGTAACGGTTGTTGGATATTGATGGCTAGGAGTGACATAGACACAATCACAGTCATTTAACTTATCATTTATGACTAGACCATCCACATCGACATCCAAACAAGTGACGTTATCTGTTTGGGTTAGAAAGGTATTTCTAGCATCGACATAACCGGGATTCTCAATACCCACCGTTTTCGTTTTATCTAATAAAAGTTGAGAGCAAAGAGTGATCGCATTTTGTGCACCTAAAGTTACTAAAATCTGATTAGGGTCAACAAAGATTCCGCGACGTGGTAATAGCTTATTATGGATTTGATCAATTAGATCAGGATTGTCTTGGTCTATTTGATCTGATGCCCAATCATAGATAGCCGACAAAGTCGCTGCATCACGGCAACATTCTCGCCAATCTGCAATCGGGAAAATATTTTTATCATACTGGCCGTAAAGAAAGGCATGCTGATATTGCTGCCAATTCTTTTTCTTCTTAATAGAAACAAACTGGCTTGGCGTGGTAGTGAAGCATTTTTTCCAATTAACACTAGAGCTGGCCGAATCTTCTAATTTTGGTTTCGCATTGGCATAACCTGAAAGCACATCTTCGCTAACATAATAACCACTACGTTGACGAGTTTCGATAAAGCCTTCGTCGACTAGATTTTGATAGGCTAAAACCACGGTATTTCGAGAAACTTTTAGTTGGGTTGCTAGCTTTCTTCCTGAAGGGATTGGCATTCCAGGTTTTACATGATGATTCAGAATAGCTGACACCATCATTTCTTGAATTCTTGCTTGAAGAGTACCAGTTGATGTTTCAGACAGTTGAAATAAGTATTCGGTCACGAGAAATCCCTTTTACAGCTAGGTTTACATTTTTTAGTTTAGCTGAAGAGTTTAGGCTAATGGTGCCAGTTGTGCAAAGAAGGATTTAATCAAATGCATTAGGAAAACTTAGCAAAAGAATAAGCTATACAGATATTTATGAGAGTGCTTTTAAGTAATGAGACGGTGATTATTAAGATCTAGCTGAGTGAAGTGAAGACAAAGTTGGAACGCAGTGACGACTACCCGAAGGGCGAGGTTCCTTATTAATATGAATTAAAACCTAGAGCTTTGTATAAATTCTATTTACGTTTTTAAACTACAAAAACGTAATATCATTCAAAAAGGTGAGAGGTGCCATTTAAGGCTTATATCCGATGGATATAAGCCTTAAACAATTTTAAACGTTTATTTAGTTAATATTAACGTAGCTCTACACGCCCCATTGCATTGTCAAGAGCAGTCATGATCTCATCGATATCATCTTTAGTTGCAATTAACGGAGGCGCAAGACATAACGTGTTGTTCAAATGTGTGAAGCTACGGTTTGTTCGACCAACGATAACACCGTTCTTCATACAATCAGCACCAATTTCTATTGATACGTCTTCATGTGCTGGCTCTTTAGTCGCTCTGTCTTTGACTAATTCAATACCAAGGAACAGACCTTTGCCACGAATATCACCGATCATTTCATGCTTGTCTTTGAGTTCTTGCATTTTCTCCATTGCATACTCACCCACCTTATTCACATTATCTAATAAGTTCTCTCTTTTGATAATGTTCATATTCTCGATCGCAGCTGCAGGTCCTGCAGTACAGCCACCGAAAGTAGAGATGTCACGGAAGTAGCTCATGGGATCTGATGGGTCTTGTTTAAACTCGTTGAAAACGGCTTCTGTAGTTACCGTACAAGAAATAGCAGCATAACCAGATGCAACGCCTTTTGCCATTGTAACGATGTCAGGTTGAATACCGTAATGCTGATAACCAAACCAAGTGCCTGTGCGACCTAAACCACAAACCACTTCATCAACGATCAATAACAAATCGTACTTTTTACATAGCATTTGAATAGTTTCGTAATAGCCTTCAGGAGGAGTAATAACGCCGCCGCCTGCAGTAATTGGCTCAACTATAACCGCACCAACTGTGTCTGGGCCTTCAGCCAAGATCACTTTTTCCATTTCTAATGCAGCTAATTCACCGTAGTTCTCTACTTCACCAAACTGTGAGCGATACTCAGAACAATGTGGAAATTCAACAAAACCAGGAGTGAAAGGACCGTATTGATCTTTACGTTGTAGCTGACCAGTCGCACTTAGTGCTGTGATCGTTGTACCGTGATAATCACGCTCACGGAATAAAATCTTATGCTTCTTTCCACCGTGTTTGTTATGAGATATCTGGCGAACGATTTTGAACGCTTTCTCATTCGCTTCAGAACCTGAGTTCGAATAGTAAACACGATCAAGACCTGGCATAACATCAGTCAGCATTTGGGCGAATTTTGCACCCGGTATATTGCCTGCAGAGCCAGCAAAGAAATTCATGGTCTTAATTTGATCGTAAACTGCTTTAGCGATGCTTTCTCTGCCATAGCCAACATTTACCGTCCAAACTGCACCAGAAACTGCGTCAAGATAGGTTTTTCCTTGATCATCAGTAATGCGCATGCCTTCGCCTTTCACCATCATTTTAGGCGCATGCTGTTCAAAACCTTTATGTTGCATCAAGTGATGCCAAACATGTTTTTGATCCGAAACAGCTGTTGTCTCTAAGTCAGTTGCGATTGTGGTGTTCTCGTCATTATTTCCCATGATGTTTTCCTTCTAGGGTTCTGGCGTAATGATTAGCTTAGTTTTGTACGTAAATTTGAACGAAAATACTGAGGTAATTATTATCGCGTTAAATAGTTGATAGCCTAAATATAAGCTTTGTTGATAAATTGGGTAGAGCCAGATAAAAGTTATTATCCCTCCAGAGTTTTGGCCCAATATTTTCTTTGAATTGGACTTAGATTTTATTACCTTCTGTTATGTAATATAAGAAAATAGAAAACCGCCAAAAAGCGGGAGTGTTTTTTTAAAGTTATTTCTATCGAATAATGAAAAACATATCAATATTGTCTTATGAACTAGCTATTTATAAGGAATTGTACCCAATTCGTTTAATTTTAATGCGACATCAGATAAGACATCCATTATTATGCAGGGCGCGCTGATATTCTAACTTTAATGACGTTGTTAAATAAGTAGTTCGCACAATTATAGGTATAGTTTGAGCCTATTAAAAATTAGCAGTTAAACGCATACCTTTTTGCGTTTGATTTAGAAACACAACCGACATGTTAATATGCTTGCCGATTGTTTAAATACTTTATAAGTACTATTTGAAGTACTACGAAACGAGGAATTGTTTAATGAAAGTTTTAGTTGCTGTTAAGCGTGTTGTTGATTACAACGTGCGAATTCGCGTTAAATCAGACGGAAGTGGCGTTGATATAGACAACGTTGTAATGTCAATGAACCCTTTCGATGAGAATGGTTTAGAAGAAGCACTACAGATGAAGCAAGCAGGTATTGCTACTGAAATAATTGCAGTTAGTGTTGGTGGTGAAAAATCACAAGATACGTTACGCAGTGCATTAGCGATGGGTGCTGATCGTGCCATTCTGATTAAAACTGAAGACACTTTAGAGCCATTAGCGATTGCTAAATTGCTAGCTAAAGTCGTTGAACAGGAATCACCAGAGGTTGCTATCTTAGGTAAGCAGGCTATTGATGATGACTCTAATCAAACCGGTCAAATGCTTTCAGCATTGCTAGGTTGGTCACAAGGTACTTTTGCATCAAAAGCAGAACATGTTGATGGGGGAATTAATCTAACACGTGAAACAGATGCGGGTTTAGAGACAATAAAAATCAGTCTTCCTGCAGTAATCACTACTGATTTACGTCTAAATGATCCACGTTTGCCAAAATTGCCTGACATCATGAAAGCTAAGAAGAAGCCGATTGATGTGGTTGAAGCATCATCATACGGTATTGATTTAGCGCCGCGTTTAGAAGTAATTAGCGTTGCAGCACCAGCAGAACGAAAAGCAGGAATTATTGTTGCGAATGCAGCAGAATTAGTTGAAAAGTTAAAAGAAGCGGGGGCTCTATAATGTCTATTTTAGTAATCGCAGAACATGATAACGCTAGCTTAAATGCTAGTACTTTAAGTGCACTTGCAGCAGCAACAGAAATTGGTGGTGATATCACTGTACTAGTTGCCGGCCATAACGCCAGTGCAGTAGTAACAGAAGCTCAAGCAGCAGCAGGCGTAAGCAAAGTATTAGTTGCTGACGATGCAGCATTAGCTGACGGTTTAGCTGAGAACTTATCTCGCGTAGTTACCGGAATTGCGGGCGATTACAGCCACGTACTAACTGCGGCAACAAACTTTGGTAAGAACTTTATGCCACGTGTTGCTGCAAAGCTAGACGTAATGCAGATTTCTGATATCGTTGAAGTGGTTTCAGCAGATACTTTTGTACGTCCTATCTATGCGGGCAACGCATTAATGACGGTTAAGAGTAGCGACTCAATTAAGTTAATCACGGTTCGAAGTACCGCTTTTGATGCAGTTGCAGCAACTGGCGGATCAGCTTCATCTGAAGAGATTGCTTTTGATAGTGCCGACGCATTCCCAGGTACTTCATTCGTTAGTCGCGATGTAACAGTATCTGAAAGACCAGAGCTTGCAACAGCGCGTATCGTTGTTTCAGGTGGTCGTGGTGTAGGTAGTAAAGAGCAATTCTCAATCATTGATGATTTGGCTGAAAAACTAAATGCAGCTGTTGGCGCATCACGTGCAGCAGTTGACTCAGGTTACGCGCCTAACGATTGTCAGGTAGGTCAAACAGGTAAAGTAGTAGCACCTGATATCTACTTTGCAATTGGTATTTCTGGTGCGATCCAGCATCAAGCCGGTATGCGTGAGAGTAAGATCATTGTTGCAATCAATAAAGATGACGAAGCACCCATCTTCCAGATTGCTGATTACGGCATCGTTGCAGACTTGTTTGATGTTGTACCAGAACTTATGCAAAACGTATAAATACTGATTCGACCTAAACTAATACTGGAGTTAAAATTCAGCTATTAGGTTTATTGCTAAAAAGAGCCGGTCAATTTACCGGCTCTTTTTAGTTTCATTATTTTATTTTTAATTTCAAATTTAAGTTACAGACTTAAAAAGAAATTGGCTAGGAGATTTTTATGTCAGCATTATTAGATAATGTCGATCCAGATGGTTTGTTAGAATATTCGGTGGTTTACACTGATCGTTCATTGAATCACATGTCACAGTCTTTTCAAGGTGTTATGAAAGATATTTCATCAACATTAAAAGAGGTCTATAACGCTAAAGCGGCAGTTGTTGTCCCTGGTAGCGGTACTTACGGAATGGAATCTGTAGCACGTCAATTTGCTTCAGATGAAAAATGTTTAGTAATTCGCAACGGTTGGTTTAGTTATCGTTGGACACAGATTTTTGAAGCTGGAAATTTACCTTCTGAACATATCGTAATGAAGGCCAAGCAAGCAGATGATGAAACGACTTCTGCGTTTGCTCCTGCAGCTATCGACGAAGTTGTTGCAACGATTAAAGCTGAAAAACCAGCTGTGGTATTTGCACCGCATGTTGAGACTTCTGCAGGGCTTATCCTACCCCAGGACTACCTACAAGCTGTCGGCGATGCTGTGCATTCTGTTGGTGGAATATTCGTACTAGATTGTATTGCCTCAGGCACTATCTGGGTTGATATGGAAGCTAACAACGTTGACGTTTTAATAAGCGCGCCACAAAAAGGTTGGAGTGGTCCGCCGTGTGCTGGTCTAGTGATGATGAGTGATCTTGCTCTAGCGAAATTAGAAACAACGACTAGCAGTAGTTTTGCAATGAATCTTAAGCAATGGCATCAAATAATGCAGGCATACGAAGGTGGGGCACATGCTTACCACGCAACTATGCCAACTGATGCCTTACGTCGTTTCCGCGATATCATGAATGAAACCCGTGAAGTTGGTTTTGAAAAGGTTAAAGCAGCGCAATACGAGCTAGGTGAAAAAGTTCGTGTTTTATTAGCGTCAAAAGGTATTAAAAGTGTTGCAGCTGAAGGCTTCGGTGCACCAGGTGTTGTGGTTAGTTACACTGCAGATGACGACATTAAAACAGGTAAGAAGTTTGGCGCTGTAGGTATGCAGATTGCAGCTGGTGTTCCATTAATGTGTGACGAACGTGACGATTATAAAACCTTTCGTTTGGGACTGTTTGGTTTAGACAAGCTAATGAACGTTGATCGTACTGTTGCTAGTTTGGATGAAGCGCTAAGCAAAGTAATGTAAGTATTTGAGCACCCAAACACATGTCGTTGGTTGCTCTTAGCTTAAACAAAAAGACACCCCCCATCTTTTTAGCTGTTTGTAGGAAAACAGGCAAAAAGATGGGGGGTGTCTTTTTGTTTGATAAACATTCAGTTTATAAATTACATTCCACTATAAAGCGGTCCACCACTCTCAGGCGTAGTCCAAACGATATTCTGTGTAGGATCTTTAATATCACAGGTTTTACAATGTACACAGTTCTGCGAATTGATCTGCATTGCAGGAGCGCCAGCTTCATCTTCAACAATCTCGTATACCGCTGCAGGGCAATAACGTGACTCAGGTGAATCATAAAGAGCTAAGTTGGTATTAATCGCAACCGCAGGATTCTTCAACTTCAAATGAATCGGTTGTTCTTCGTTGTGATTGGTATTCGATAAATACACCGATGACAAACGATCAAACGTTAGTTTTCCATCAGGAGAAGGGTATTTAATCTCTTTAACATCTGCTTTGTTCTTAAGCTGTAGATGATCCGCATGATGCGTCATCGTCCAAGGCTCTTTTCCGCGTGTGATATAAGCAGTAAGACCAGCATTAGCTAAACCGAACAGTAAACCTTTACTGAAAGCAGGGCGAATATTTCGGACTGCCTTAAGCTCTTCAAACAACCAAGACTCACGGAATGCAGCATCATAAGAAACGTTGTCAGTAGCAGTTTCATCCTCAGAAATAAGCGCAGGAAATGCCGCTTCAGCCGCTAACATGCCACTCTTCATAGCCGTATGAATACCTTTTATTTTAGCAACGTTTAAGAAGCCAGCCGCACAACCTACTAATAAGCCTCCGGGGAATTCTAGTTTAGGTAATGATTGTAAGCCACCTTCAACAATCGCACGAGCGCCATAACTAACGCGCTTGCCACCTTCAAAAGTCTTGCGAATATCAGGATGTGTTTTGAAGCGTTGGAATTCTTCAAACGGGCTTAAGTAAGGGTTTGAATAATCTAAACCAACCACAAAGCCAACTGCTACTAAATTATTTTCCATGTGATACAAGAATGAACCACCGTAAGTGTCGCTCTTTAACGGCCAACCGATTGAATGGATTGTTTTGCCTTCTGAATGTTGCTCAGGTGAAACTTCCCAAATTTCTTTAATACCCAAACCGTAAGTCTGCGGTGCTGAATCTTTAGCTAAATCATATTTATCAATTAACACGCGACTAACTGAACCACGACAACCTTCGGCAACTATGGTTAGTTTTGCACGTAACTCCATTCCTGGGTCATATTCAGGGCCGTGAGTGCCATCTTTTAATACACCAGTTTCGCCAGTAGCAACACCGATGACTTTATTATTTTCATCTGCAAGGACTTCCGCTGCGGCAAAACCTGCATAAATTTCGATGCCCATTGCTTCGGCTTGTTCACCTAACCAGCGCGTTAAACGACATAAACTAACAATGTGATTTTTTTCGCCATGATTATCCATTGACGGAGGAGTCGGCAAGCGAACTGATTTTTTCTCAGTGAGATAGAGGAACTGATCTTCAGTCACTAGCGTTTTAATTGGTGCATCTTTTTC
>JBALXO010000062.1:19627-23261 GCA_036960615.1 Cocleimonas sp.
GTGAAAATTATATGATTTTTTATTCTGAATAAATAGTGCCAAAACGACTATTTATTAGTTGAGAGTTTTATACCAGATTCTTATCAAAGGTACTGATCTATTTAAAGGTCAAACTCCATGGCGACACTAGCCGCTAAGTTCATTAGCATGTGCATAGCAATCGGCACATAAAGTGATTTGCTTTTGATTTTGGCGATACAAAGCACGATGCCAATCAAGAAAATGCTGATGATTTCAAACCATCCATACTGGACGTGTATTACTGCCCATGATGCCGAGGTTAATATTATCGCTCCAATCATTCCTAGTTTCGAACGAGATAAGCCTTCTAGTAAGAATCCACGAAATAAAAACTCTTCAAAGAAGGGCGCACCAACGGCGACTGCAATCCATAATAAAGGAAGGTTCTGGGTACTGTTATAAACCTTGGTCATGAATTCGGGAACGGGTCTATCTAAGAAATAATTCACAGACTCCATTGCTATCATGATGAGTATCATCAAACCAAGAAATAGCAGCATTGACTTTAAAGTAGGTATGTTTAAGTCCAAATATTCGTCAACCGACAATAGTTTACGCATTGATGCAAACCATATAATCATCATCACCCCAACGATTGCTGCAGGTATTTGACCAACAGCAATAGCATCGCCATTGAACATATATTGGCCTAGTAATTGTTCAGCGCCGATTGCAGAATCAGGATTTGAGAGTGCCGCAAGTGCTTGTGGATTAACAGCCGCTATATAAGCGAACAATCCAGCAGCTTGGCAAATTGAAAATACCGTAAATACCAATAAACCAAATACCAAGGTTGCCCAAAAACCCCAATATTTATTTGTTTGATCTTCGACTATAGTATTCATTTGGATTAGTGCTTATTAGTTTTAAGGGTTTGTTTTATCTGTGTTTTTATCTAATACCTTAATCAAGTAAGTATTACTCAATACATCTTGCAAGGCGTAGCGACCTTTATTGAAAATCATCCAAAATAAACCTAAACCAAGCAGTGCAGAAACATATCGTATAAGCGCTTGAAACCAACTAATCGTTAGGCCGTCTTTATTGACGAGTTTGATTTTCCAGATTCTCATACTGGGCGTTTGGCCAGTTTTAGTCCAGTAATGACCGAGGTAGAAATACCCCGGAATAAACCAAAATATCTTTAAGAACTTGTTCAATATACTGTCAGGTTGAATGACTTGATCACCGACCAACGCTAATTCAATTATCACTACCAACACGGTAGTGATAAACAGAATAATTAAAAAGTCATAAGTCATCGCTAAAAAACGTGAGCGTAACCTTGCAGGTTCGGCATTTTTTGGAGCATCAGGTGTTTGCTGCGTTTGTTCAGATCTCATTAGCTAACTTTCATCTTCAAAAAGTTGCTCAGCATGTCATGCCCATAATCCGTCAAAATTGACTCAGGATGGAACTGCACGCCTTCAATCGCGAGTTCTTTATGGCGAACACCCATAATTTCATCGATCTCACCGTCTTCGGTTTCAGTCCACGCAGTCACTTCTAAGCAATCAGGCAGCGTATTTTGGTCTATCACCAGCGAGTGATAACGCGTTGCAGTAAAAGGCGATGGTAAGCCAGCAAAGATACCTTCATTAATATGTTTAACAGGCGATGTTTTACCGTGCATAATTTTTTTAGCGCGAATTACATTACCGCCAAAACTTTGACCAATCGACTGATGTCCAAGGCATACACCAAAAATCGGAATCTTGCCTTTGAAGTGTTCGATTACATCTAGCGAAATACCCGCTTCAGAGGGAGTACAAGGCCCGGGCGAAACCATAATCAATTCAGGCGCGAGTTTTTCGATCTCGGCTAAGGTAATTTTGTCATTGCGTTCAACCATCACTTCAGCCCCCAACTCACCTAAATACTGCACTAGGTTGTAGGTAAAGGAGTCGTAATTATCAATCATTAAAATCATCTTATTTCTCCTCTTCAGTTGCGATATAACTAGATACTTTTGTATTTGACTGAACGCCATCAATGCCCGCGGCCGCTTGGCTTACCGCCTGGAAAATTGCACGCGCTTTATTCATGGTTTCCATCCATTCCAGTTCGGGTTTGGAATCGTAAACGACGCCAGCACCTGCCTGAATATGTAAGGTTTCATCTTTTACTACCGCCGTACGAATCGCAATTGCGGTATCCATATTACCATTCCATGCAAGATAACCAATCGCGCCAGAATATACGCCACGTTTTACTGGCTCAAGTTCATCGATGATTTCCATAGCACGAATTTTTGGTGCGCCACTAACCGTTCCAGCAGGAAAGGTCGCGCGTAAAACATCCATTGCAGACATTTTAGGCTTAATTTTACCCACAACGTTAGAAACAATATGCATAACGTGTGAATACCGTTCGATGCTCATATTTTTGGTTAGTTTTACCGTACCTGTTTGGCTGACTCGGCCTGCATCGTTTCTGCCAAGGTCAATCAACATAATATGTTCTGCGACTTCTTTAGGATCACTGAGTAGATCCTCTTCCATTCTTTTATCATGTTCAGGATCACGACCGCGTTTGCGCGTGCCTGCGATAGGTCGAACAGTAATTTCTCCGTCTTCCAAACGTACTAAAATTTCTGGTGATGAACCTACGATATGAAAATCTTCAAGATTCATAAAATGCATATAAGGCGACGGATTCAAAGAACGCAAACAACGATACAAATCAATCGGCGCCGCTTTAAACGGCACGCTCAAACGCTGCGATAATACCACTTGCATGATATCGCCCGCTTCGATGTATTCGCGCGCCGTATCAACCGCATCAAGAAAGCCTTGCTCTGTAAAACCCGAAACAAAGTCCTCTTCATTAATTATCTGTGGTGATTTCTCTTTATGATAAAGCTTGAATGGCTCACGCAGTTGATTGACCAAGGCTTGTAATCTATTTTGTGCTTGATCGTACTCACCGACTCCAGCATGCACTATTATGTACAACTTGCCGCTGAAGTTATCAAACACCACTACTTCTTCAGAAAGCATTAAAAGAATATCAGGTGTTTTTAATGGATCATCTTTATTATCAGCTTCAGTATTAGCCAAACGAGGCTCGATATATCGAATCGTCTCGTAACCAAAGTAACCGACTAGGCCACCCGTAAAACGCGGTAAACCATCAATTTCAGGGACTTTGATTTTATCTTTGTAGTCTTCAATCCACTGTAAAGGGTCGGCAACCGTTTCAGTTGCAATGACTTCGCCATTCACTTTGGTTTCAATGTCTAAACCTGTAATGCTGATAATGGTGTTTGAAGGCAAACCGATAATAGAAAACTGACCCCATTTTTCACCACCATGCACAGATTCAAATAAATAAGAATAGGGCGCGTTAGCAAGTTTAAGGTAAGTACTAAGAGGAGTATCGAGATCGGCTAAAATTTCACGTACTAGCGGTACTTTATTATAAGTATGCTCAGGGCTGTCATTGCAACCTTGCGAGAAGTAAGCGTCGAATTGGGATTTGTTCATGGTAGAGCCTGTTTAAATGTGGTGCCGATGGGACTTATGGTAAATAGAGTGCATTAAAATGCGGATGTCTTTTTTTCAAAAGACACTAGATCCAAAGCCAGCTCCAATTTTTAAACAGAATATTCATG
>JBALXO010000063.1:0-2093 GCA_036960615.1 Cocleimonas sp.
TGTACCGAGAATGATTGGAATATTCCTTATCCTCAACTTGAGTTGCATGCTGAGAAGCTCTTTCAAGCATAAATAATCTGTTTTAATCTTTTTATAGATTTAAAAAGACACCCCCCTACTTTTTCATGGTTTTGGTTAATTAGGATGTTGCTTGTGTTAATGTCAACTTCATTAATCTTTAATAAATTTAAACGAACTTTACATAAAAAATAATATGAAATACAAAGATCTACGCGACTTTATCGCTCAGTTGGAATCTCAAGGTGAGCTAAAACGTATCACCGCTGAAATCGACCCCAACCTTGAAATGACAGAAATTTGTGATCGCACATTGCGCGCAGGTGGGCCAGCCTTGTTATTCGAAAACCCCAAAGGGTTTGACACACCAGTATTGGGTAATTTATTTGGAACACCTGAGCGCGTAGCTATGGGAATGGGTGAAAGTTCGGTAAGTGCTTTGCGTGATGTTGGAATACTTTTGGCAAGTTTGAAAGAACCTACTCCACCTAAAGGCTTCAAAGACGCTTTGCAATCGATTCCAAAATACAAAAAAGTTTTGGATATGGCTCCGAAGAAAATCAAAAATGCGCGCTGTCAGGAATTTGTAATTGAAGGTGACGATGTTGACTTGTCTAAATTACCGATTCAAACCAGCTGGCCGGGTGATGTTGCACCTTTAATTACCTGGGGTTTAGTGATCACTAAAGGCTCGCGTAAACCACGTCAAAACTTAGGTATTTATCGACAGCAAGTTATAGGCAAAAACCGCGTGATTATGCGTTGGCTTTCACATCGTGGTGGTGCTTTAGATTTTAGAGATTGGCAAGAGACTAATCCAGGTGAGCCATTCCCAATTACCGTTGCACTAGGTGCGGACCCTGCGACAATTTTAGGTGCGGTTACACCTGTGCCAGATACATTGTCTGAATATGCATTTGCAGGTTTATTGCGTGGTTCACGCACAGAAGTAACAAAATGTATCGGTAATGATTTGCAAGTACCAGCATCAGCAGAGTTTGTTTTAGAAGGCTTTTTATATCCTGATGATATGGCTGATGAAGGGCCGTATGGTGATCACACTGGTTATTATAACGAAGTCGAAAGCTTTCCTGTTTTTACTATCGAACGGATTACGCACCGTAAAGATCCTATATATCACAGTACTTACACGGGTCGCCCACCTGATGAACCAGCGATGTTGGGTGTAGCTTTAAATGAAGTATTTGTACCTATTTTACAAAAACAATTTCCAGAGATTACAGATTTCTATTTACCCCCTGAGGGCTGTTCATACCGAATGGCAGTGGTAAGTATGAAAAAACAATATCCCGGTCATGCTAAGCGCGTGATGATGGGAGTGTGGTCATTCTTACGCCAGTTTATGTACACCAAATTTGTGATTGTTGTGGATGATGATATTAATACGCGCAGCTGGGATGATGTGATTTGGGCGATGACTACTCGTATGGATCCCGTTCGAGATACGACTATGATTGAAAATACCCCAATTGACTATCTCGATTTTGCTTCTCCAGTATCAGGCTTGGGCTCAAAAATGGGATTTGATGCGACCAACAAATGGCCGGGTGAAACCTCAAGAGAATGGGGCGAGCCGATCGTGATGAGTGAGGAAGTGAAGAAAAGGGTTGATGATATTTGGGATGGCTTAGGTATTGATTAGCTCTCTTTTAAATATGGACTGTTTTTAACGAGCTATAATCTTGTCAATTACCCATTATCATCAAATCAAATTACCCCTTAAGCTTCCCTTAAGCCAAAATATGTAATACTCTCTGTAAGGCTGTGTATTTATTGAATTTTTATAACAACAATCATAATAAATTCAATTTACTTAAATTGTTAGACGATATTTTACAAGAACTATAAGAATATTAGGTCTAAATCAGATAATTAAAAGAATATTAATGGGTGTTACTATGAAGTTTGAGAAATTATTTCTCATTTCGCTGGGGAGCGTTCTTTCATTCTGTCTTGCACTGCCGTTACAGGCTGCTGAAAAGTTGGGATCGTTAGAAGCTATATGGAATTCTGCAGAAATACAAAATAACACGGTAACTAAAAAGGTTGTTCGT
>JBALXO010000063.1:2193-21940 GCA_036960615.1 Cocleimonas sp.
TATATGGAATTCTGCAGAAATACAAAATAACACGGTAACTAAAAAGGTTGTTCGTAATCATAAAGTAAAACCTGCGACCGCAAAATTAGCTCAACAAGCTTCACAGAAAATAGCAGCTGACAAACTTGCTAGACAACGAGTGATTTGGAAAACTAAATGGGATGCGCAACAGCTAGCTAAGAAGCAAGCTTTAGCAAAAACGACCACTGGTAATCAAGCACAAGGAATCACATCGACAACTAAGATATCAAAGATTCAGCCGATACCAACAAATAAAAGTAATAATGATTTTACCGCTGCTGAGTTAGCTTTAGCCTCAGTGCAGCCCGCTAAATCAGTTCAAAAAGCACCAGCAAAACAACTGACGAGAGCACAATATCAATGGCGATGGAAGCAAGCGCAATTGAAAAAGCAACAGCTTGCTGAATCGAAAAATCCTACATTCACTAACGAAAGCTTAAAGAAATACGCTAGTAAGTCAGCTTTAGCAAAACCTGCGTATGCTGCTTTTAGACAGAATAAACAAAAGGCCATTCTGAATTCGTTGCCACATGGAGTCAGGACCAAATTAAATGCCGCAAAGTTAAATACTCATGGTATGAGCGCTTATGTGAAAGCAGTAAATTCGCCAAGACCTTTGCTCGGCCATCAAGAACAAACATCGCGCGTTCCTGCATCGGTAATGAAATTAATTACCTCATATGCAGCATTAGGTACTTTAGGACCTAATTATCGTTGGCCTTTAGATGTTATGACTAATGGCGTGGTGCGCAATGGAACTCTAAAAGGTGATTTGATCATAAAAGGTTATGGCTCACCTGAATTCAATAAAGTCGAATTGCGTAAAGTGTTACAAGGTATCAAGCGCAAAGGCATTCGTAATGTCAGTGGTCGTGTGCTGTTTGACAATAGTTACTTTAATGTTGGAAAAGAACCTTCATTCGATGGTAAATCTCAGTCTGCTTACAATGCTCAGCCTGACGCTTTGCTATTCAACGAACGCATTAATAGTTTCCAAGTGCGTGCTAAAGGCAAAAGGGTTCATGTTTCTACTACAACACCTACACATAACCTAAAAATTGTTAACCGTATGAAAAAGACACGCCGTGGCTGTCGACCTCGTATTCGTGTTTCGCGTAATGGCGTACAAACCGTTGTTACTTTTAGCGGACGGTTCTCAAGACGTTGTGGTACACGTACTTATAGTCGTGTGATTAGTCGTCCGGCAGAAATGATTTATGGTGCGATGCAGGCGATGTGGAAACGCGACGTTGGTGGAAATTTACGTACTCATTTTGCAGTAGGACGTGCACCAGCAAATGCAAAACCTCTTTTAAGAACACACTCACGAACGTTGGCTGAAATTTTGCCAACTATCGATAAAGACAGTAATAATGTGATGGCTCGACAAGTGATGTTGACTATCGGCGCTAAAATGAAAGGCCAGGGCACTCAACGCGGAGGAGCCGAAGCGATAGGTGATTGGCTTGTTTCAAGAGGTTTGAATTTCCCTGAATTACGAATTGAAAATGGCTCTGGTTTAAGTCGTCATGCGCGCATCAGTGCTCGTCATGTAGGTGATTTATTGATGGATGCTTATCGTAGTCCTCATCGTAATGTTTTGATGCAGTCTTTAGCTATCGCTGGTGTCGATGGCACAATGAAGCGACGTTTGAAAGGTTCAAGAGTTCGCGGTCGGGGATTCTTTAAAACTGGGACTTTGCGTGATGTAAGAAGCATTGCAGGTTATGTGAAAGCTGCAGATGGTAAAACCTATGTAATGGCAATCTTGCATAATGATCCTCGAGCTAAAAGCCGAGCATTAGCTGCACATGACAAATTGATCGAGTGGGTTTACTCCGGTGGTCGAGAGCAAGTGGCTATGAAGTAGTGCTTAGATACATTATTTATGTAAGGTTCATTTAAATAACCTTAGAACATATTAATAAAGACACCCCCCACCTTTTTACTGGTTTCCAATTCAATCTAGAGAAACAGGCAGAAAGGTGGGGGGTGTCTTTTTGTATGTATTTATTATATTAAAGCTTTGAGTTTAGGCTTTGAATTTACCTTTATTTAATCGATCCACTTCCATCGTTTCAATCTCTCTGGCGCCAGACACTACAATCTCAGGATTAGGAACGAAATCCAATTCTGGATTTTTATCTTTATACGGCACACTATTCAAAATCACTCGTAACACATTCAAACGCGCAGCATGTTTATCATTAGATCGGATAATCGTCCAAGGCGCAGCCGAAGTATGTGAACGTTTCAACATTTCATATTTAGCGTTGGTGAACTCATCCCAATGATCTTGTGCTTGCACATCTACCTCAGATAATTTCCATTCACGCAGTGGATCTGTTTTTCTTCGTTCAAAGCGTCTGGCTTGCTCACTTTTAGTTACACTGAAATAGAATTTGATTAGGATTGTGCCTTGTCTGACTAAGTCTTTTTCGAAACCGACGACACCTTTCATAAAGTTCTTGTGTTCTTCTGAAGTACAAAAACCTAAGACAGGCTCTACCATGGCACGGTTATACCAACTACGATCAAATAAAACCATTTCGCCACCATGCGGAAATTGGGTTACATAGCGTTGAAAATACCACTGTGAGCGTTGCTCTGAGGTGGGTTTACCTAGGGCAACATTACGGTAGCGCTTTTCGTTCATGTATCGCGTTACACGTCTTATGGTTCCGCCTTTACCCGATGCATCACGACCTTCAAAAAGGATTATCATGCGTTTGTGCGTATCTTCAAGGTAATTTTGTAAGGCGATAAGTTCAGCTTGATAAGGCTTGAGTGTTAGTTCTTTTTGATAGCGTTTTTGGGCTTTATTTCGATTTTTCTTAAGGCCTTCAATTTCAGTTTTCAATGCCTCCATTTGTTCTGCTGGGGTTGGTTCGATAGAGAATAAATCCTTACTAAGATTATGCTCTGATGTTTCTGAACTTATCTGTAAATCGATTATATTTTCTTTTTCAGAACCTGAGGGTAGTTTTTCTTCTGGCATGGGATGCTCCTAGTCGGTTTAAGCTTTGATTAAACAGGGTCTGAATTTATAATTTTAGTGTAGATGGCTTCACAATAATTACAAGTATGGCCTGCTAAAGTGACGATGTCATTTACTTACAAAAACAATAGGTAGTATAAATATGATTTGTAAAAGTTTAATGACAATCGCTACCATTTATATAGTGATCACCTGTAATTCTTTATTTGCTAGAGACTTACCAAAGCCTAATCTGATGTTAGCGAAAGTTTATCATCAAGATATTGATCTGAGTCAATATTGGGTTAGTGAAAAATTTGATGGCGTAAGAGCTTTGTGGGACGGTAAGCAATTTATTTCGCGTGGTGGAAATATTTATCATGCGCCAGATTGGTTTACTACTGACTTTCCACAACAACAGTTAGACGGAGAGTTATGGATTTCGCGTCAGAGTTTTGAATTGCTAGTGAGTACAGTAAGAGATAAAGAGCCCGATGAGGAAGCATGGGAGAAAGTAAAGTTCATGGTTTTCGATATGCCAGATACTACTGATGTCTTTGATGAGAGATTAAGGCAATTAAATACATTGGTTGAATCAGTTAAAATACCTTGGTTAAAAGCCGTTAAACAAACTAAATTACAAGATCATCAAACATTGATGAAACACTTAAATGTTGTTACTCAATTAGGTGCTGAAGGTTTGATGCTTCACAAAGGTTCATCCTTATATCGAGGCAAGCGTAGCGGTGATTTATTAAAAGTAAAACCTTATGAAGATGCTGAAGCAGTAGTAGTTGGGCATATCGGTGGTAAAGGGAAATACACAAATATGTTAGGTGCGTTAAGAGTTGCTTTGGAGGATGGTCATACGTTTAAAATTGGTACTGGTTTTTCTGATGCCGAAAGGCGAAATCCCCCAAAGATAGGGGAAATTGTTACTTATCAATTCAGAGGAAAGACTAAACGTGGAATTCCACGTTTTGCTTCATTTCTTCGCGTTCGTCTTGATGCAAATGACAAATAAAAGAACTGTGTTTTTGTGGGATTAACTATCTTTTGAAGAAGTCGGAGACACGTCTAGAAAACTTCTTTTCGCCTTGTATTTTCATTACTGTATCGTAAGCGACTTTGTTAATTGTTTGGTCGGTGTCTCGATCATAGGCTTTATTGAAATGATCGAACTCTACTTCGATGATTTTTTTATGACGGTTACTAAATAAATTCTCGATTAGAGGCAGCTCACGAATACTTTCTGCAGTAATTCCTTGAGGCTCGTTATCCTCATTTAGAAATGTTGAGCCACGCACATTGCGGTAATCGCCATTTTCATCGACTAGATGAAAAATGATGGTGCCTGTGGTATCGGATACTTGTGTGTGATCGATACTTTCGATCATAAATTTTTTTAACATCTTTATTGCTACTTATTTTTATTATAATAATTTCCATTTATGAGATTGATTCTAAATGTTTCTGTGTTTTTTTCACAATTATAAGATGAATGGTGTTTGAGCTAATACGCTATTCTAATTAGAGGTAGCTGGTTCGTTGTAACCAATTAATGGATGGATAATATCTTAGCCATCCATTAACAGTCGAAATATTAGTAATTTCTTGGTACTTAAACTTAGAGCTATTTAAGAGTAAAGCGCTGGTGCACCTACTTTTTCATGTATTTGGTTACAGATATCATTCGAGATATTCAAACCTTTAGCTAGATCATCTAAGTAATGCGCTTCTTCGTTAGAGTCTAAATCAATCGCTAACAAAGACATGAAATACACTTGCTGTTCCATGCCACGAGGCACGTCGTTAATAAGTCCTTGAGTGTCTAATGGAGATTCCAATTCACGACGTACAAAGTTTGCTTCTTCATCGCTAACATCACCTAAATGCTCAGTGATTTTACGTTTTTCTTCATCGTCAATGACGCCATCTGATTTCGCAGCATTCAGCATCGCTTTTAATAGAAGCTCAGCTTGCGCTTCTTCTTCATTGTTTGCTGATACATCATTGCCCTGTAATGCATCGTTGAGCATTCCGCCAATTCCACCGCCAGAAGCGCTGCCTCTTTGTGAGTCGCCATCATTAAGTGAATCTAAAATACCACCTAAGCCACCGCCGCCAGTTTTTCCTGATAACCCTCCAAGTAAATCTCCGAGTCCGCCGCCTTGTCCGCTATTAGAACTACCACTGGATTGTTTGCCACCAAGTAAGCCTCCTAATAAACCACCTAGGCCACCACCAGCTGAACTGCCACCACGACCTCCTCCCATCATTTTACCTACGCCTTTAGCAATGATAACGCCCATTGCCACTTTTCCTAGTGTTCTCATTAAACTCATTTTTAGCTCCTAGATTGATTTCTAAAATTTTACTGAATTAATATTACTTAAAACTTAAACTACTTTGAGTATTTATATTTCTACATATTGGCACTATGTATAGTAGTTAAATGACTTATTATGGTTCTATATTATTTAAAGATTTTTTAGCGTGTCTAAAGAGTCATAATAGAATCATTATCCCGCATTCAGCTGTAAACAGGCTAAAAGGTGGGGGGTGTCTTTATTATAAGATAATATAAATAAATAGACCGTTTGCTGTTAAAGAGAAAGATGCTGTATGGAACATATTGATATCCCACACGAGTTAAAAACCCAAGGTTATTCGCTATTGCAGGGTTTGGCAGTAACCGACTCACAGTGGACAAATATCATTCACACGATGCCTGAGGCTTATCAGCAATTTTATCAAAGTTGGGAAGATTTGCCCGCTGATGATTTCTTAAGCGATGGTGGGCATTATCGTTTTAGGCGCTATTCAGTATTCAACTGGATAATGAATGATGAACTGGTTTTACTCCCGCATGAGCCGCACTTTCAAAGTACTTACCGTAATAATATGAATGGTGGAATCGATCGTAATTTTGAGCCATTCAAACAAAGTACTATTGAAAACCCTGTACTAAAAAGCTTTATTCAACTAATCGCGCCACAATTCAGTTTTAATAATGAAAAGTCGTGGCGCATTCAAGCGCATCAATTTCGGATTGTGGCGAATGCCGAAGAGGCTGGTAATCCATCACCAGAAGGTATTCATCGTGACGGTGCAGACTTTATTTTAATTATGGTGCTCAAGCGAGAAAATATTAGCGGTGGCGTTAACCATATTTATGATGATGCTAAGCGTTTATTATTTGGTAGCGTTCTAACCGAAGCAGGCGATGCTCTGTTAATTGACGATCAAAGTGTCTGGCATGGTGTCAGCGAAGTTTATCCTGTTGATATTAATAAACCAGCCTATCGTGACGTATTGGTGTTAACTTTTCATAATCGAACCATGGCATGATTTCAGACCTAAATAACTTACTTTTTTAATGGTTTTTATGAACTAAACTATTGGAATAGATACTTATAAGAGTGCTAGCCATTTTTGGCTTAACTAATATAAAGGATTGGGACTATGTTAAGTGGAATCATTAATAAAATTAAAGAAATGTTTTCTGGTGGAGTTGAAAATGCAATAGATGCTGCATCAGATGCGGCCAGTTCTGCAACAGAAGCTGCCAGTGATGCCGTAAGTGGTGTAACTGATTCTGTAACTGATGCGGTTGGTGGTATTACAGATTCAGCTACTGAAGCTGTAAGCGACGTTGTTGACTCTGCTTCTGGAGCTGTAACTGATGCAGTTAGTGGAGTCACAGATTCAGTTGGTGATATTGTTAGTGGTGTAACTGATTCAGCTAGTGATGCAGTAAGTAGTGTTGTTGATTCTGCTACTGGAGCCGTAACTGACGCTGTTAGCGGAGTCACAGACTCAGTAGGTGATGTTGTTAGTGGCGTAACTGATTCAGCTAGCGAAGCAGTTAGTGGTGTTGTCGATTCTGCTTCTGGAGCTGTAACTGATGCAGTTAGCGGAGTAACAGACTCAGTTGAAGGTATTGTTGGTGATGTTACAGATTCAGCAAGTGAAGCAGTTAGTGATGTGGTAGACGGTGTTACTGGTTCTGCTGATGAGTTATTAGATGCTGCTGATATAGACCCAGAAGTTTAATTTATTTTAAAAGTTTTTATTTTTTGAATTTTTATTCATAATAAAAATGTTGTAAATGAGCGTTAAGCTCATCAGATAAACCTAATGTGCGTTAGGTCACTCAGTGATGTAAATTTTAATAGCGCTAAAATTTAGGTTGTTTTTTTTATTTCAAAGGAGCGGGAATATGACTAAAAGAGAAGAGTTGATTGAAAAATATGCGAAAGACTTAAAAGAAAAATGCGGTGAAGATGCAGACATGAAGTTGCTTACTGCGGTGACTATCGGTTGTGGTCCTGCTATCTATAAAGCAGATGCTTCTAAGGTATCTGGATCAGATAAAAAAGAATTGGAAACATTAAAGAAAAACTTCTTAATTAAAAAACTAGGTCTTGCAGACGGCCCAAAGCTTGATCAAGGTATAGAAGCAGTAATGGAGCAATACGGGAAGTCTAATCCGAATAAACAACGTGCGGTGGTATATTACTTATTAACTAAGCACTTTAAAAAGGCATCCTACTACAAATAGTTTTTTATTTTGTAGATTAAAAAGCACTCAATTGAGTGCTTTTTAAAATTTTATTTAACAAATTTTAAACTAGATATGCATCCATTTATTTAAAATCTGCGTTTTTATAAAGATGAGCGACAAAGACAATATTTAGATTAATCAAAATCGTTATCGTAATTTGTAATAATTAAAATTTTTATTAAATCATTATACTAATCAAAGGATATCTATTATGAACCAAGTAAAGAAACTTTCAGGCGTAGCACTAGCATCTGCAGCAGCAGCTCTAATTCTATCAGGTGTTTCTGCAACAGCAGTAAGCGCTGACGAAAAAGTAGCAAGTGTTAAATGTTCAGGCATCAACTCATGTAAAGGAACTAGCGCATGTGCAACAGCTACTTCAGCATGTATGGGTCAAAACAGCTGTAAAGGTACTGGTTGGGTAAAAGCAACAGCTGCTGATTGTGCTACTAAAGGCGGAACTGTTCTTAAGTAAAACAGTTTGCTAGTTCTCTTTTCTTTTTAAGAAATAGAGATATAAAATACAAAAAGCCCTTTAGTTTTACTGAGGGGCTTTTTTGTATCTGAATCAATAAAACTTTGACAGAAACGTAGTTATCCAAGGCAACATTAACGCATTTAGTATCGCGGCTAAAGCCATCGCCAAACCCGCAAATGCGCCCATTTTATTGCTCAAGGTAAAAGCTCTTGCTGTGCCAATACCATGTGAAGCATTACCAAGCGCAATTCCTTGAACCTCTTTATTCTTTATTCCTAGCGCTGATAAAAATTGAGTCCCTATAGCTGCGCCTATAATCCCTGTAATAACAGCTAATACAGCAGTAAGTGAGGGGATGCCGCCTATTTTTTCAGATATACCCATTGCAACTGGCGCAGTAACCGATCTAGCAGCTAAGGTAAGTCCAATAGTTAAATCGGCATTCAAAGCTTTAGCGATGAGTATTACTGAGCTAGTGCCTACTATAATACTCAATGTCATAGAGATTAAAATAGGAATCAATAAGCGCTTAACATTTTCAAATTGCCTATACAGTGGAACCGCAAGTGCAACAGTCGCTGGCCCTAATAAAAAATGTATAAATTTAGCCCCCTCGAAATAAGTTTTATATTCAGTACCTGAGAGCATTAGTACTGTAATGAGTATAACTACTGAAATTAACACTGAATTTGTTAATGGATGAGTATTGGTTTTTTGGTGTATCACATACGCAATTAAATATGCAATCAAGGTAATAGTTAAGCCAGTTAAAGGCGAGGTAGATAGGTATATCCAAAGCGTTTGAAGGTCAGTTTGTTGCATTATTTCTTCACTGTATCTGTGACATTGGCTTTAACTACTTCGTGATCCGTGGGCGTCAAATTAATTCGCATTAAGCGCATCGTTATTTTCATACAAAAAGCAGTTGTTGCTAAGGTAATTAATACTCCAAAAATTAAAGCCACAGAAATAGCTAACCATTCATTTGCAAGTTTATCAAAGTGCACCATAACGCCCACACCCGCAGGTACGAATAATAGTGATAAATGATTTAATAACGCTGAGGAAGATTGCTCTATGGTAGAAAGAGCTTGTTGGCGCTTGTTTGATTTGGAGCGACCAAGAATGGTCAGAAATATTAATAGAAAAATTAAACCTGCCACTGGGCCAGGCAATGGTAGCTTTAATAAGTGTACAGAAAATTCCCCTAATAACTGAAAGCAAAGTAGGGCGGTGATGCCAAATAAAAACTTTATTCCATTAGATTTGCTAGCACTCATTAATACGTCATCTGAAGTTCTCTAGGTGAACTTCAGAGTAACATATATTTTAAACTATCAATGCTAGTGTCTAGCTGTTAGCTTGGAAGTGTTCGATAGCAGCTTCAGATACTTCCATATCCTGTGCAGGTGTTCCACCGCTTGTGCCAACGCCCCCTAAACAAGAGCCATCAACCATAATTGGGTAACCACCACCTACTGTGCTAATACGTCCACCACACTCTGTATCAATACCGAAAGCTAAATTACCTGGAGTATTAACTGCATTGTATTCATGAGTCGCTTTACGGGCTGCGCCACCTGTATAAGCTTTATCTTGGGATATCATGATACTGTGTGCTTTTGCACCGTCCATACGTTCAAATGCAATTAAATTACCTGAGTCATCAGAGACTGCGATACACATTGGAATCCCCATTTCATTCGCTTTAATGCGGGCTCCTTCAATGAGAGTGTATGCGTCATTAATGTCTAGTCTGGGAATGTTTATCATGGAGCACCTTTGGTATACGATCAATTATTGGGGTTTGAAATCATTGCATTAACACCTAAATATTTACACTATGACATTTACCTCACTTTTCCACTGCCTATTAGATAAGTTTAAGGATTAGATGAAATTGTTAATAAAGAAATAACCTTTCTGAAAATAGTGGCAAAAAGGTGGGGGTGTCTTTTAATATTGTTTCCGTAATCTTCTAGTACAACACTAAATTTTTAATGAAATTAACAATTCAACTGACACAAATAGTATATGAAGAGGATTAAGGATGGCTAATCACTATTAAATATGATTTTTGCATAAACGCTTATATTAAATAAGTTTATTGAAAACACACCCCCCACCTTTCTGGCATTTTTTACTTGGATAGTAAACGAATGAATGACCGTATTCTTTTATTGTGATTAATTTATTCTGTCGTTGGGGTGAGTGTAACAGTGAAGAAATAACAGTAAGTTTTTGCTTATGATTTTAGCATAGCGTTATTGTTATGATTATTCAGCTAAGTAATTACTTAGGGTTATTTAAACTTCGCCACGACTCAGTGCACGAATACGATCAATCAGTTCTTGAGGAACTTCAATGCCATCACGCTCAAATTGTGCGCGTAATTGATGGCGACGGGCACCAGGAATTCGAACATCACTTCCATTACTGTCATCAGTAAGTTCATTGAACATGGTTTCTAAATGCTCGATGTAATTAGATGAGAAGAAGTCAGGATTAAAAGCAATAATACTTTGCCCAACATTCGGAGGGCCCCCTTCATTGTTAGCAAATAGTGGTGCTTCGTAAGAGCAGTTACTGCCTGTTAGAACGCCGCCCATTAAATCAACTATTAAACCTAAGCCAAAGCCTTTAGGGCCTCCAACGGGTAGCTGAGCGCCTTTTAAGCCTTCTGCAGGATCGGTTGTAGGATTACCTTGAGAATCAATCGCGTGACCGGGTTCAATCTCACGCCCTTCTTTTGCTGCTTGTACTAAATTAACGCGTGCGGTTGAAGCAGTTGCCATATCAACAACCACCGGACCTTCATCTTTACGAGGTGAGCCAAAAGCCAATGGATTGGTACCAAAGAATGGAACTTTACCGCCATGAGCCGCAACAGCTTTTGATGAATTGGCAAACATTAATGAAACTAAACCGCGTTCGCCCAAGCGTCGAACAAACCAGCCTAAAACACCTGCGGAATACGAATTATGAATCGCCATCATGCCAATGCCTTCGCGTTGAGTCATAGCGATTAACTCTTCTTCAGCATGTAAATAAGCGGTATGACAAAAACCGAAGTTTGCGTTTACTATAACCGCTGATGCTGATTGCCTAACGACTTCTGGCCTCGCATCACCAATTAGCTTACCGCAACGCAAATGGTTTAAATAATGCGGTAAATAACCAAGACCAACATTACGAATACCTTCCGCTTCAGCGTCCATTAACTCCTGAGCGGCAGTCGTGGCTTGTAATTCATTCGCCCCCGCTTCACGCAGGGCTGAATAACAAAGATCTTTTATTTCTTCTAATGTAAGTACTGGCATGGTTATCTACTTTCTTAATTATGTTTCTATTATTGGATAATTTAACTAGCTCTTGCTCCTGCTGTAGAAGCAATGCGTGGGACGAGAGCTTTTACCAAGTCTTTCATGTGTAAAGCGCCTACGGGAATTCCATCTTGAGTAACAATGTAAGACTTCAAGGTCTCACCTTCAGAATGTGCAATTACATCTTCCAAAGTGTCATCAAAATCAACCTTGTCTGTATCAGTAGGTAAATCACTTTCAATTTTGGTCATGATAGAACGTACTTTTAATACGCGCGCACGATTGATATCACTTACAAAATCTTCGATATATGGATCAGCAGGGTTCAATAGAATATCTTGCGGTTCGCCTTGCTGGATAATAGCACCATCTTTTAAAATAACTAAATGGTCTGCAAGTTTTAAAGCTTCATCTAAATCATGAGTGATGAAAACAATGGTTTTATGTAAGTCTTGTTGAAGTTCTAACAATAAGTCCTGCATATCGGTTCGGATCAAAGGATCTAGTGCTGAGAACGCTTCATCCATCAGCATTATTTCTGAATTAGAAGTCAAAGCACGAGCAATACCAACTCGTTGTTGCATACCGCCTGATAATTGATGAGGGAATTGATTTTCATTACCCGTAAGACCAACGCGATCGATCCATTTTTGGGATTCTGCATTGATGCTTTCTTCATCACCTATCCCTTGAATACGAAGAGCTGTACCTGCATTTTCTAATACAGTTTTATGTGGTAATAATGCAAATTTTTGGAAGACCATCGACATGCGTGTTTGACGCATTTTGCGTAATTCTTTCTCTGAAAGTTTCATCACGTCAATGCCGTCAACAAGTACTTCGCCTGCTGTGGGATCGATCAGTCTATTTAGGTGTCTTATCACTGTCGATTTACCTGAACCCGAAAGCCCCATAATCACTGTGATTTCACCATCTTGCATATCAATATTGATATCTTGCAAAGCGAGTACGTGGTTATGCTTTTCCATTAATTCTGGCTTACCCAGACCATTCTTCACTTCATCTAAAACAGACTCTGGATTGGTACCGAAGATTTTATAAAGCGATTTAATCGAAATTTTTACGTTATCAGTCATCTGTTTCTATTGCTCCTGCGACGTGTTAATGCGAGCTAATGCTTTTTTACTGACGCGATCTAACATCACTGCAAGTAATACAATACAAAAACCAGAGATAAGTCCTACACCTAGCTCAAGGTTACGAATACCTCGAAGTACTAATGTACCTAATCCAGGTGCTGATACAAGTGAGGCAATAACCAAAATAGATAAAGCCATCATGATGGTCTGGTTAATACCTGCCATTATGGTTGGTAAAGCCAATGGTATTTCAACCCCGAATAACTTTTGTCTTTTGCTCATGCCAAAAGCATCAGCGGCTTCGATAACATCTTTATCAACTAATCGAATACCTAAGTCCGTGAGTCTAATTACAGGAACGATGGCGTACATTATAATGGCAATGCCATAGAGCTTCGATTCGGTCACACTAAATAGGAAGATTAACGGAATCAAATAAACGAATGAGGGTAAGGTTTGTAACATATCCAATATAGGAATGTTAAAGCGCTGGTACCAATCATTTTTAGACATTAATATTCCGATTGGAATTCCTAATACGATGCATAACACCGTACAGACAAAGATAATTGATAAGGTCTCAACAGCATAAGTAAGGTGGTCAATAAAACCAAAGAAAGTGAAAGTTGCCGCCACTAAAAGAGTAGCACTCCATGAGCGGGTCACCTTAAACACAAGAAACAAGAGCACGGGTATTAATACCCACCAAGGAGTATTTGTAAACAAGTACATTGAGCCGTCTAACATCCAGCTTAATGGCTGAGTTAATGGGTCTAATACAAATTTAAGTGAATCTTTGATACTTAAAAAATATGTTTCGAGTCCACTGGTCATGTCTCTGGTTTGATCAATCGCACCACAGGCTTCATGAAGATTATCTAATGAAGGGAAAGGAATTTCATACCAGGGTGTTTCTATGCTTTCTTTGCCTTGGGCTTGGGCCAATAGTTGGGCCATTGACGTTGGCCCTTCTGTTTTATCAGCGTCACACCATTCGCGTAATCCGAGTACATTAAATACTGAATCATAAAAAGCCATAGATCTATCCTCTTCCGTTGGATTTCAGAATTGTTTTAAAATTAGAAAAAAAAGTTAAAAAAAAGTCGATGGGTAATACAATACCCATCGACTTTTAGAACTGCTAATAATATTACTTAATTAATGCAGCTAGTTTCTTCTTGGCTGCAGGATTGAGCCACGTTGACCAAACATCACTATTGCCTTGAATAAAGGTTACAGCAGTTTCTTCAGCTGAAGCTTTGTTATCTTTTTTCCACGCTAGAACAGTGTTTAGCTGTAAGTTAGAAAAAGTCATTTTTGACATTAGTTCTGCAATTTCTGGATTACTTTTTGAGAAAGCATGCGTAATTGCTGTTTCTACAGGAGCAGCAGGCCAGCTTGATTTACCCGGCTTGTCACATACTTTTTTAGCCGCGCAGTCATGGTTGGCTTTATTGTAAGGTCCGACATCTACTTTAACCATGTCGTACTTACCTAGGACAGCAGTAGGTCCCCAGTAGTAACCAAACCAAGGCTTTTTAGAAGTATAAGCTTCAGCAATAGATGTCGCTAAAGTTTCACCAGAGCCATGGTTAAATACTTCCATTTTATTTTTAGCAAATTCATATGCTTCAACGTAAGTATCATTTGTAATACGACAACCCCAACCAACAGGACAGTTATGGAAACGACCACCGACAGCAGCAGGATTTGCAAGAATTCCTTCTATCTTGGTAAGCTCTGGGTTAGATTCAGCTAGGTATTTAGGAATCCACCAGCCTTCTTCGCCACCATCTGAAAATACTTTAGCAGCCGATACTACTTTGCCATCTTTTACTAATTTCTGATAAACAGGTGCTGAGTTAACCCACATTTCTGTAGCTATGTCAGGCTGTCCGTTTTCTGCTAATGATGCTGCAGCCGTCACAGTCGCTGATGGAACTTTTGTCACTTTACAGCCGTAACCTTGTTCCATTAAAAACTTCGCAACTTCAGTGATAAACTGTGAAGAAGCCCAGTTCATTTCGGTGATTGAAACATCGCCACATTTTGAATGAGCTGCCGCTTGAACTGGACCAGATATAGCCGCAAATAGAACTGCGGTACTAATTATACCAAATAAACTTTTTTTCATTTTCTTTCCTCCAAGGAATTAATATGAGATTACCCTAGTAATATGCAATTAATAGTTATTAAAAATTTCTTTATGGGGTATTGCGGTTAGTGTGATTTTTAACGAAATTATCAAACTAATTTTTTATTACTATATTGAAAGTAGCACCCAGTTTTACTTTAGTCAAAACACTAAATATAAACTGGACTTGAGAAAAACTAAACTAAGGAATACTTGGTTTTTGTTTAATCTAAATGCACTTTGGAAAAGTATAGTCTATTTAAGGGTTTAGTTTTTTAACTTGTTGGCGTATTTCCTTAATAAATTCGACAGCTGCAGAAGAAATACTGCGATTTGCAGGTTGCAGTAAATATAACTGTCTTTTTAATGAGCTATCCTGAAGTGGTTTGGCAATTAGATTGGGCGCAAGCGCAGCGGCCATTTTTGGAAGTAAGGTAATACCAAAACCAGACTCGATGAAAGCCAATAAAGACGACACATTCCTTATCCTTAAATGTGCAGCAGAAACCAAACGTTGCACATCTGGATTACTTGAGAGGTTTAATAAATCGTTGGCTATAAACGTGTGGCTTGCCAAATCCTCCCATGTCAGAGGTGACTTTCTTTTTTCTAATGGATGTCCTTTCGGGATGATGCATACAAAAGGTTCTTCTGTGAGTAATTCTGATTTTAAATTTATTGATTGAGGAGAAAGGCTCGCGATTCCAAAATCGGAGGTACCTTCGGCAACAGTTCTAGCGACTGAGTAAGAGTCGATGTCTCGCAAATCCACCTGAATCGTCGGTCTGTTTTTATATAACTCAGTAATTACTAGAGGAATAAGATGTGTAGCAACAGAAGGTACTGAGGCTACTCTAACATGACCACTTGCACCTGAGGCATAGCGCTCAATATCATCAACAGATTTTTCATATTCTGTGACAGCGCGCATTGAACATTCATGGAAAAACTCACCAAACGATGTGAGTTTCTGTTTTCTCTCTCCTTCAAATAACTGCTGTTCTGTATGTTCTTCAATTAATTTTAAGGTTAAAGAGACCGCAGAAGGCGAGCGATGCAGCACCTTTGCCGCTTCGCTTAAAGAATTGTGTTTGCTGACAGCAAGGAACTGTCTCATGTATTCAAGTTTTATCATTATTAAGGTTTATTTATATTTATTTGTATGGGTTAAAAGTCACTTGAGAAAAACTATAATAAAAGTTAACTTTATACGGTTGACTTGAAATGTCAACGGAGTTTATTCTCAACTTATATTAACGTAAAAGTGAGCAAATTAAAAAATGAGCAATATTAATAAGAACTTTAATAAAAATTTCGTTGCAGGTGAATGGGTATCTGGTGAGAGTGAGATTGAAAACATCAATCCTTCTAACCTTAAAGAAGTCATCGGTAGTTTTGCCCAAGCCTCTCAAAGTCAATTAGATACGGCTTTACAATCAGCCAAAGAAGCCCAAAAAGTCTGGGGTAATACTGGTTTAGAAGTTCGCTACAATGCCCTGATGGCAATTGGTACAGAGCTAATTGCTCGTTCTGAAGAGTTAGGTACATTGCTGGCTCGTGAAGAAGGTAAGCCCGTAGCAGAAGGTAAAGGTGAGATTTATCGTTCTGGCCAGTTCTTTACCTACTATGCTGCTGAAGTGTTACGCCAAATGGGCGAAACGGCTGATTCTGTTCGCGATAATATTGAAATTGATGTTCGTCGTGAGCCTGTCGGCGTTGTCGCAATTATCTCACCGTGGAATTTCCCAACGGCAACGGCAGTATGGAAAATAGCCCCTGCCTTAGCATTTGGTAATGCGGTTATTTGGAAGCCAGCAAACTTGGTGCCTGCATCTGCAGTTGCACTAACTGAAATCATCTCACGTCAAAACTTACCTAAAGGTACGTTTACCTTATTGATGGGTTCTGGCGGAAAAATCGGACAAAGCTTAGTCGAAAGTCCAATGATTGATGCGATTAGCTTTACTGGTTCAGTTGATGTGGGTCGTAATATTGCCAGTTCATGTATTCAAAACTTCACCCGTGTTCAATTAGAAATGGGTAGTAAAAATGCACTAGCAATTATGGATGATGCTAATTTGGATACTGCAATCGCTTGTGCTTTAAATGGTGCATTCGGTGGTACAGGGCAAAAATGTACGGCTTCTTCAAGAGTTATTGTTCATGAAGCCATACATGATGAATTTGTAGAACGTTTTGTCGCTGGCGCAAAAGCGATGGTGGTTGATGATGCACTTAAAGCAGGAACACAAATTGGACCTGTTTCTTCAGCACAGCAACTGAAAGAGAATCTGAAGAACGTTGCATTAGCAAAAAGTGAAGGTGGCGAGCTTATGTGTGGTGGTGATCGTGTCGAGCGTGAACATGAAGGCTATTATATGGAGCCAACTATCTTCACAAATACCAAAAATAGTTTTGAAGTGAATCGTGAAGAGTTGTTTGCACCGATGGCTTGTGTCATTAAAGTAGCAAGTTATGAAGAAGCTTTAGAGACTGTAAACGACACACGTTTCGGCTTAACGTCAGGCATCATTACTGAATCATTATCGCGTGCGTCGCACTTTAGACGTAATGCGCAAACAGGCTGTGTGATGGTGAACTTGCCAACGGCAGGTACAGATTATCATGTGCCATTTGGTGGTCGTGGTGAATCTAGTTATGGTCCGCGAGAGCAGGGCAGTTATGCTAAAGATTTCTACACAATCGTAAAAACATCTTACATCCATTCTGGTGAGCCTAGTTAAGTAGCTGTAATAGATACTTAATATTTAGTCCATAGGTTAAGTCAGAAGGAAGGTGAGACGAGATGAGTTTAAACTATCGTATAGATAATTTGCAGTATGCAAATTGGTCAGAAAAAATATTTAAGCAGATGCGTGAAGGTAATGTCGACGCAGTACATGTAACGATTGTTTATCATGAAAATTTCCGCGAAATGGTTGCAGAAATCGAAAAGTGGAATCGTCACTTCGAGCGTTTTCCTGAGTTGATTTTCCACGGTAAATACGCAGAAGATGTAAAGCTTGCACGCGAAACTAATCGCACTGCTATTTTCTTTGGTTTTCAAAATCCATCGCCGATTGAAGATGATATCGGGCTGGTAGAAATCGTCCATAGTTTGGGTGTGCGCTTTATGCAACTCACTTATAACAATCAGTCGCTATTGGCGACGGGTTGTTACGAGGCCGAAGATTCTGGCGTGACTCGTATGGGTCGCGAAGTAATAGCAGAAATGAATCGTGTTGGGTTGGTTGTAGATATGAGCCATTCAGCTGAACGATCGACACTTGAAGCGATAGAAATATCTAGTCGACCGATTGCGATTACACATGCGAACCCTGCTTTTTGGCATGATGCATTGAGAAACAAATCTAATACAGTACTAAAAGCGCTGGCTGAAAGTGGTGGTATGCTCGGTTTGTCTTTATACCCGCATCACTTAAAAGATGGTTCGAACTGTACGCTTGAAAGTTTTTGCCAAATGGTCGCTGATACAGTCGATTTAATGGGCATTGAAAACGTCGGTCTGGGTTCTGATTTGTGCCAAGATCAACCTGATTCTGTCGTCGAATGGATGCGAGTAGGCCGTTGGACTAAGAAGATAGATTACGGTGAAGGCTCAAAAAGCAATGCAGGTTTCCCTACAATGCCGACGTGGTTTGAAGATAGTCGTCATTTTGATAATATCCAAGCAGGTCTACGCCGACAAGGATTTAGCGAAGCAGATTGTGCTGCAATTATGGGTAATAATTGGTTGAATTTTTATGCAAAGAACTTCATCACTAATGGTTCTGCCTAACGTGAATTAGAAAAGACACCCCCTACCTTTTTGGCTATTCCTACTGAAAAACTCATAAGCTGATCTTTAGCCAGACAATGTTGGAATGCAACGACGACAGCAGGTAGGGCAAGGTTTTCATTGTAAATGAATAAAAACCACGTAAAAGTAAAGGTGGTGTCTTTTAAATCTTGTTTGTTTGGTAAAATAATTTTATGAAAATTAGTAACAAGACTTTAAATAAAAAATTCGATGGCGCTAAGCTGTGTGCATTAATGCGTCCTGCTGAGCAAGTAATGAAGCTTGAACGTTTAGGATCATCACATCAAACTCGCCTGAGTTTTATGCGCACATTGTTACGCCGTTTTAAAAGCGAGAATTGGAGCTTCGATCGTCCTGTTTGGACTATTAATGACAATGGCGAAGGTCATGCTGTTTATTCCGCATGTGGGCCTCGCCATACATACAGTTTGATTGCTTTTGCTCACGATTTAGACCCAGAGTTACGTTCTGATCGTGTTATCGCCACAGCTTGGGATGCAACTTTCTGTTTGTTTGATGGCGTCCCAACAGCTAAAGATATCGAGCGTTTAAGTAAGAATGTACCTTATCAAGAAGCGGGTCGTATTACTGACTCGGAATTATGTTTATCACGGGCTAATCGTTCAGTCAGATTATTCCAATATGTACTCGATAAGCTTGCTGAAGGTGAGCAACCAGATTTAGAGCAAATTCAATCGGTGGGTTATTTATACAGAACAACTGCCGTTTATGGCTCAGGAAAATTCGGTGCAGCCGATCGTTTTCTAATCGAAGATCGTGAATTAGCCAGTGGTCCTTTTCGACTCGAAATGCTGTCTGTCTATTTGATTCGCGCATTCTCGCTGGATTTAGTTGAATATATGGCCGCAGTAAAAGGCGGCAGTAAAGCAACCACAATAAAACCAGATTTGCGTAAAAGATTCGGTATTGGTAATTCAACTGGTTTAGGTATGGCGCCTTTTATAGTGAATCATCCATGTTTATTTAACAACTGGATATCCGCCCGCGAACAAGCATATGCGAGAGTTCGAGCTGAAACATCAATGACTCCTCAGATTAAAGAGCAGTTTTTAACTTTACTAAAACGAGCTAGGTTGAATGTAGATGTTTGGCATTCAAGTCACGAATTACAGCAAGAAAAGATCATCAGTTTAAAGGCTGATTTAGAGAAGCTTGATGGCCATGTGAACAGCACTAATGTACTTGATCAAATAGACCCTTGGAATAATCTATTCCATTGGGTAGAAGGTAATCTGTCGCTAGAGGGGCAAGAGCATTTCTTAAGTCTAATGATTGAGCCTTATGGTGATTTGGTTGATGACTTAAC
>JBALXO010000063.1:22040-23155 GCA_036960615.1 Cocleimonas sp.
GTTATATATTTCACTTAAAAGGTGGACAAAAAATAATACAGAGAAAGAATTAGCTTATTTCTTATTGGCACACTCGGAGCATCGGCACATCGTTCGTCGAGTACAGCTACAATCTAAATTAGCGTATGCTGAAATCCAAGATAACCTAATTGGTTCAGAGCTATTGCCGATTGATATGCTGCGTTGCAAATTATCGTTTTTCGGCGCGACTCATTTTGATCCGCGCTCTGATAGATGGGTGCGAATTTGTTTATACCAAAATGCACCATTCCCTAGTGAGTTAACTGCAGTAGACTCCGTTTCTGCTGCTGATGATTGGGCATACCCGCCACTATCATCGAATGACGTAATAGCAGTTTAAGTTCACAGACTATGGCTACTTACTCTTTAAGTGAAATAGATGCCTTAGCGCGTAAAGCAAGCCGAGGGGCAGGATATAGCTGGGGTATCGCAGAAGAAGTGGGCAAAGCAGTTCGTTGGCTTTCTGCTTATAACTTATCAGGCCCCGAAATACTCGCAAAGCATCTAGAGTTGGTAGCTGATAAGCAGCAGTATTTTATGCCTAATTTAAAAGAGTCTGAGTCCGAAGAAAAAATATTTGAGAACTATAAATTTAAAAGCGATGTATCTGAAAGCAATATATCAAAGAACACAGAACTACAACTCTGTTCTTTATACTGTGGCACTTTGATTAATGATCTTGGGCATCACTTAAAAGCCAATCAAACATTGTCTTTCAAAAATATGATGTCACCTTTATTAGCTTTACCATCAGCAGCTCGAACAGCAGAAGCATACGATATCTCAGTTTCTTTTATATCTTCAGACACTATAATTATCTGTAATCCAAACGGAATTGAAATAAAAGACACCCCCCACCATTTTGCTACTTTTTCCATAGGAAATAACTCTAACGTCGATTGCAGTCGTATTCAACGTGACCTGAATAATACCCACTTCCCCAGCCCACAAGGTAGAGCAATAACAGAAGATACGCTCGAAATATTAGAAAAATTTGCTCATAAAACCTATGCGCCTGCAACAGAAGAATCCCGCTTACGTGGCGCTGGTTAACTACGAATATAAAGTTTTGATTCTTTAAAGTTGGCCATCGA
>JBALXO010000064.1:0-9499 GCA_036960615.1 Cocleimonas sp.
GCTTCATCTTTCGCATAGTTAATTCGAATACATTGGTGTTTATGTTCCCAATTATCATCGATATTAATGAAAAAATTATGCCCAGGAATAACGTAAATATCTTCTGCTTTTAAACGTTCGTATAGTTCTTCGCTGGTGAACTTTGAATCCTTAAACCATAGCCACATAAAGAATGCGCCTTCGAGTTTATGCAAGTAAACAGGCATTCCTTCGAATATTTCATCGAAGACTTTAACCGCTGTTGCAGCCTTATCACGATAGAACGGTTCGATCACATCGCGGCAGAGTTTCAGTAATTCTTTATCCTTAATCATGCGTGTCATCAAGGTCGGACCGACACTGTTAGGTGCGAGAATCATACTGCCGTTAATGCGCCCCAAAGCTTGAATGATCTCTTGATTGGCAATCACGATACCTGTGCGTAAACCAGGTAGTCCCAGTTTAGACAATGACATACAAAGAATAATATTTGAATTCCACATCAGCTTCGCTTCGGTATAAATACAACCAGGAAAAGGGTGGCCGTAGGCATTATCAATGATTAATGGAATATCATACTGCTTGGCTAACAGATCGAGATGGTTTAATTCTTTATCGGTAATCACATTGCCTGTGGGATTAGTAGGACGCGATACACAGATTGCACCAATGTCATTGTCATTAGCTAGTAAGTTTTTTACGGAATCAAAATCAATAATATATTTGAATTGTTTAGAGTCGTTTTCTGTAGCAATTAATTCAATTTCAGGTTTGATCGAAACAAACATATCCGTCGACAAACCTTGATCGGCATAACCCACATATTCAGGGGCAAGAGGAAATAAGATTTTTTTCTTACTGCCATTTGGCATCTCACCTGCAAACATATTAAACAAACTAAAAAAGTTAGCCTGACTGCCATTACTAAGTGAGATGTTATCCGCATCAAGTCCCCAATCGTATTCATAATTAAGCTTCTGTGCTAATGCTTCTCTAAATCCATCATTACCTTGCGGGCCATCGTATAAGCCAATCATTTGATCAACTTTAGTACTAGCTATAAGCGCTTGTAATTCACGTACAAAAACAGCATTAGCTTCAGGTATCAATGCAGGATTACCGCCACCCAGCATCACGATATCAGGATTATCGCTGCTATTCGCCTTGCCTAAATCCTCCATTAATTGAGTGATACCATTAGGTTGGGTGAATTTATTGCCGAAGCTTGAGAGATTCATGGATGTGTTTACTTTTGGAGTGTTGAATATAACTAATAGTATAACGTTAAAGCGATTGAGGATTGAATATGTAGGATATAAAAATGATTATAAATTAAAGACTACTTGAGCTATGAAGGAATCATAAAGCTATTGTTTCTTATTTCGAAAGGATGCTTATTCTAAAACCTGTAAAAAGTAGGGGGGTGTCTTTTTAATTTGTTTCATAACTCAGAGCTAATCAAACAAGCTGGATAATCGATTGTATTTTGACATACTCAAACATCATAAAAGTCTTCGTTCTAAAAGCCAACTATTTGGGTCCACTTTTAGTAAAGACGGGTTAGACAGGCTTACGAAAGAATACCCTGTAAAAACCATCCTGCTGTTTTCGACCGGTCTCGACATATCCCAGACTAGGATACATCGCAAGATTTTCAGTCATTGCTTCGTTTGTATAAAGCTCAACTGCATGTAACCCTTTTTTTAGAGCGGCATGCTCCACATATTCAATAAGTTGTTTTCCAATACCTTTTCCTGAGTGAGCAGGAACCACCGCAACATTTTCTAAATGAAGATGGTTAGTATCTTGGTAAAACACAACATATCCAGCAAAAAATGAATCACAAATTGCAATGTGAACTTGTTCAAGCTTAATTTGGCTAGTGAAGTCAGCAATCATAGGAGCAGGTTTTTGGCTCATTCTTTCCACATACTTAGCATAAGCTGCCCGAGCGCAAGATTGTACGTCTGGAAGATCATCAAAAGTTGCTAAGCGAATGTGAATAGCTGTGGTTTCCATTGTCGAAATAATCCTTCGAGGTGCTAAGTTAAGTGACTGTGCGGGTAATGAATACTTTTGATGAAAATTACATTATGTTGAAAATTATTACTTAACAGCTATAGAAATTAAAAAGCGCCAAAGAGTACGGAGGTGTCATTTTTAACTACTTAAACGCCCTAAATTTGCTTTTGTGTCGCAGACACATAACGCCCACTTAAGCGGACAAAAATTGTTGGTCATAATGTGGCGCGAAGCGGAGCCTAACCAACTGTTTTTGTTCCGTTTAAAGCGCTTGTTATGTGCATATTAATAGCAACGAACTGTTTGTTGCTAATAATTAAAAGGTTAACAACATATCATTCCACTGTACTCCGCCATGACTTGAATCTGATATCCCCTGATGAATAAACCCAAAGCTCTGGTAAAATTTAATCAGGTGATCTTTGCAAGTAAGCACCATCCCTTTATGTTCACTATTTTGACTAAACTCGATAAAGTATTTAGTAAGTGCCGATGCATACCCTTTATTTTGGTATTGAGGATCAACAGCCAACCCAAATACTGTTTGGTATCCACCTTGAGGGCAGTGAAGTTTTGCATCTGAGTACAGCGCATCAGGAAGTTCAGGAGCATTGAATATGCAGCCGTTAATATGACCAACTACAATACCATCACTTTCTAACACAAAAAAACATTCTGGAAATACGGCAAATCGTTTTTGAAATGATTCTAACGATGCAGCTTCAGATTCGGAAAAGCAAATTTCTTCTATTTTTGCCATACGACTAATGTCTTCTTTTATAGCTTGACGAATTTTGTACATTTGAATTCCTTTTTACATATTGAGATGTAACGACAAAACTTTGTAATGATACCAGAGCACATAACAGTCTATAAAGAAGGACGGCGTCCCTCTTAATAATATTATAGGGATTCCTTGTAATATTTTTTTCTTATGGAGTTTCCTTGTAAGTTATTAAAATTTAATAATAAATTTATAATTGAACTATCTTAATATATAAAAGTAGGGATGTCGTCCCTGTTTTTGTTCGTTTTTTGTATAAGCGAAGAAAGAATTATCAGCCGAGTTTTATCGAGAAAATATTGGAGTGTAACGACAACTACCCGAAAGGTATTTTTGGAAAATAGGTAAAAAGGTGGGAGGTGTCTTTTAAAACTATTTAAAACCTACCAAACAGAATCATCAAGATCTTCATCAAATGCCATTCCAGGCGCGCATTCTTTACTGAAATAGGGATGCGTTTGGTAAGAGCCATTGTAGTAATCTCTGGCGGTTTGTTCTGCGACGTGTAATAGCACACCTAACATTCTTGCAGAGCGAACGTTTCTTTGTATTGATTGGCATTCTGTTTTCTGTTCGTTCATTTCGCCACGTACGTGCATGGCTTCGTGCGTAAATACATTAAGGCTATATATTTCTTTGGTATTCGCCGTTTCAGGTGATTCGAGATAGTCGCGTAAGTCGTTGCAAGTTGGGTATTGTAATACGATATTTCCTGTTGCTGGGTTCGCTGTACCTGCTAGACCGAATTTGTCATAAACAGACTGAAATACGGTTGCACATTTAACCTTGGCGTATTTATTATCAGCAAGTTGTGATGCTTTTGCCGATAGGAAACTTTCAAATCGCCAGTGATCTAATATTGGCAGACAGGTCAAAATAGCGAGAATTCCCAAAACTGCAATGTAGCCTTTGTCAAAATGGTTCAGATCATTCGGGTTTCTAAATTCCCTATAGATGAGCCAGACAAAAATCAGACTTATTATGAATAGAATGAGCATGAGTGTTAAAAGCGTTCATTAAATAAGCTAATTTATCAGATTAAGTATTACTACTGGATGAATGAACAGTTTATCCTTGTCTTAAAGTTGAATAGATAATTTTAATTAAGTTTTTAGAGCGCATTACTATATTTGGATATGACTAATCATGAAATCTTACAGACTCTATCAAGTAGATTCGTTTACTAAGAATAAATTTACAGGAAACCCTGCAGGTGTAGTGACAAATGCAGATGGCCTCTCCGAAGAGCAAATGCAGAAAATCGCAGGCGAATTAAATAATTCTGAAACGGCGTTTATTTTAAGAGCCGATGCTGAATCGCATGATGTGCATGTGCGTTTTTTCACGCCATCAATGGAAGTACCAATGTGCGGCCATGCCACGATTGCGGCGCATTATGTGCGTGCTTTTGAGCTGAAATTAGATTCATCACAAGTCATACAGAAAGTAGGTGCAGGTATTTTACCTGTTGATTTAATTAGTACTGATATCGATGGTAAATCTGATTACAAAGTAATAATGACACAGGGTGATATTACTTTTGATAATCCGTTAGATTTCGATATTGTGTCCGTGATATGTGATGCATTAGATATAAGTTCAGCGGATTTGACTGACAATGCACCCATTCAAATAGTCTCTACAGGCCACAGTAAGGTGATGGTTTGCATTAAGTCTTATGCATTACTCAAGCAGTTAAATCCAGATTTTGAAGAACTTATCGAGATCAGTGAAAGCATCGGCTGTAATGGCTTTTTGGTATTCAGTAAAGACACGCCAGAAGATGACTATTTTATCAATGCGCGTATGTTTGGTCCTGCGTTAGGTATTAATGAAGATCCTGTGAATGGCAGCTCTGGTGGTGCCTTAGGTGCTTATTTAGTTAAACATGAATTGATTGATTCTGCGAATAAGAGCCAAATTCAATTTAAAGTTAGGCAAGGTTTTTCTGTCGGTAGACCGGGAGAGGTTGAGGTTTTGATAGATCTTGATGCTGAAGGTAATCCGGTACTAGGTAAAATTATCGGAGATGCGGTTATTGTTTTTCAGACAACGTTGGATATGTAAGCATAATTCTAAAAACCATTAGCCAAAACACAGCGAGGAAGAAATTGTAGCTGATTAGAAGAGCTAGTAAAACGAGGGAAAAGTAGGGGTGTCTTTTATTTGTTTTGAAAGATCATTATTTTGTTTTTAAAGGCTTCAATAGCTCAATAAAAGCTTCTCCAGCATTCGATAAGCTCCTATTGGCGTGTTGAACAATCCCCAGTGTTCTTTCTATTTCTAAGCCTTTAACTTTAATTTCAGTTATATCATCACCGAGCATTGCTTTAGGTAGTGCACTCCAGCCGAGTCCGATAGCTACCATCATTCGGATCGTTTCTAAGTAGTTTGTTTCTAAAATAACATCCAATGACTTTTGCTTTTGAATCACAGGCTCCTCGATAACCCTGCGCGTATAAGTGCCAACAGCGGGTAAAATAGCACTGTATTTGGCGAGTTCGGTTATATTGATATCCTTCATTTTAGCGAGTTTTACTAATGGATGATCAGTGGCTACTGCAATTGTGAGCGGGTCATTCCATAAAGGTGTTAGTAACAAGCGTTTTGATTTAGATAAGGGTAGGGTAACGACACCCAGTTCAAAGTTCCCTTTCTCGATTTCTTGGCAGGCATTTTCAGAGTCCATGAAAGCCAAATCTAACCGCACTTGTGGATAGTTTTCAGCAAAAGATTTTAAGGTGTCTGGTAATCGTCTTAAACCTATATGGTGTGATGTTACTAAAGATAAGTCGCCACTCACTTGACCGTTAAGGTTATCAATGACCCTTTGTGATTCTTTCATGTCTTGTAAAATGCGTCTGGCAATAGGCAATAAAGCCTTGCCGGACTGATTGAGGATCACACGTTTACCGATGCGATCGAATAATTTGCTGCCTAATTGATCTTCTAGTAAGGCGATGCGTTTGCTGATTGCAGGTTGGGTTACATACAGAGACTCTGCAGCTTTTGAAAATGTACCTAAGTCGGCGACCGTTATAAAAGCTTTATAAGCTGAAATATCCATGTTCTTGTTTTCTTTTGTTTCGTAAGGGAAATAAATTTCTATATAACCAAATGGAATGAAAATAATGAGTAAATACAATTATAGTTATATATAAGTTAAGAGTAAACTATGTCCCATGTCTATAGATAGTCCTTACTATCTGGATAGAAATATAGGTTGATGCAGTATTAGCGGCATTATTGGGAAATAATTTAAAAATTAACATGAGCATCTGCTTCAATTAAAGAAAGCTGATGTGGAGATAAGATATGTCAGAAAAAACTTATGATGTAGCAGTAGTCGGCGCAACCGGCGCTGTTGGTGAAGTGATGCTACAGATTCTAGCGGAACGTAATTTCCCTGTGGGAACGGTTTATGCACTTGCGAGTGAGCGCTCAGCGGGCAAACGCGTTAAGTTTGGTAACAAAAGTTTGGTAGTTGAAGATCTTGCGACTTTTGATTTCTCAAAAGTACAAATTGGCTTATTTTCACCTGGTGGAGAGATTTCACGTGAGTACGCACCAATTGCAGCATCTCAAGGTTGTGTAGTTATAGATAATACTTCTGAGTTCCGTTACGACGATGATATTCCATTAGTAATTCCAGAAGTGAATCCACATGCGGTTGCTGAATATACAAATCGTGGCATTATCGCGAATCCTAACTGTTCGACTATTCAAATGTTGGTTGCACTTAAACCAATTCATGATGCTGCAAAAATCACACGTATTAATGTATGTACCTATCAAGCGGTATCAGGCTCAGGGAAAACTGCAATTGACGAACTTGCAGGTCAAACAGCACAGTTATTGAATGGTAAAGATGCTGTAGTTGAAGTTTATCCTAAGCAAATCGCTTTTAACGTTATTCCTCAAATCGATGTGTTCCAAGAAAATGGTTACACTAAAGAAGAGATGAAGATGGTATGGGAAACTAAAAAGATTATGGAAGATGATGATATTTTAGTGAATCCGACAGCTGTTCGAGTACCCGTGTTCTTTGGACATTCTGAAGCGGTGCATATTGAAACTCGCGATGGTATTACTGCGGAGCATGCGACTGAGTTATTAAATGCAGCTGAAGGTATTGAAGTTATCGATAAACGTGAAGACGGTGGTTATGCCACGGCAATATCTGATGGCGCCAATAAAGATCCTGTTTTTGTTAGTCGTATACGTGAAGATATTTCACATTCGAATGGTTTAAATATGTGGGTTGTTGCTGATAATGTTCGTAAAGGTGCTGCACTAAATAGTATTCAGATCGCTGAAGTCCTCATCCGTGATTATATATAAGAACTTTACCGTTAGCGCATAACAGCTTTAAATATCTAGAAAAAAACTACATTTATTAAATGTAGTTTAAAAATTGTCGCCCACATTAAAAAAATTACTAGGGTCTATCAGTGACAAATTTGTCAGAAAGTGACAGCTTTTTGGCATGTTTGTCATCTAATTGGAAAATTATGACAATAATTTCACACCATTCAGTTTTGATTCATGCTTATTTTGATATAAATAGCCCTAGTATCCAGTATTTAGGGTTCTGGGGATGTTAGTGAATAATCGTGAGTAATTACTTTTAAGTCGATTACTCTTTTTTTTCACTAATATTATTAGTGAAAAATACTAATTAAAAGATACGAAAACTTAACTTAGCAATAGCTCACCAACTACACAAGAAAGAGCTATGGGTCTCAAAATGTTTCAAAGTACGTTAAGTGCTTATAAAGAAGCAAAGAAAGGATTCTACAAAATGATAAAAATAAAGGGGAATAATAGTGAATAAGAAAGCCTTAAGTCTTGCCATTTGTTTGGCCATGGCAATCCCAACCGCTTCTAATGCACTCAGCTTAGGCGACATTGAGTCAAAATCAAGTTTAAATCAGCCTTTCCAAGGCAGAATTACCTTGCTTCAGACTAATCCTGCAGAAGTTAAAAGCTTGCGCGTAAGAGTCGCTTCACCAGAAGTATTTAACCGCGTAGGTATCGATCGTCCTGCATTCTTAAATAGCATTCAATTTAGAACTACGGTTCAAAATGGTCGACCTGTTATTTTAGTCAGCTCTAATAAGCCTATTAACGAACCCTTTTTAAACTTCTTATTAGAAGTAAGCTGGCCAAACGGGCAGCTTCTTAAAGAATATACGGTTTTGCTTGATCCACCTGCATTGCTTCGTCCTAATACGGCAATCGCAAGTAATAACGCAGGTATTCGTGCCGAACCACGAGTGCAAGGTAGAATCAATCGTGCGCCGCAGCCAACTCCTCAACAAGTTCAGGCACAGCGCCAGCGTCAAGCGCAATTCCAACGCCAAGCGCAGGCTCAACAGCAGCGTTTAGCTCAACAACAGCAAACTCAGGGTCAGACACAATTTCAACGTCAGGCTCAACAAGCACTACAGAATCGACAAGTCCAACAGGCCCGTCGAGTTGCTGCCGCTCCTGCAAATAGAAACTATCGTGTAAGAAGAGGTGATACTTTATCTAAGATTGCTAGTAGATTAGGTTATAACGGTGTTCGTCAAGACCAAATGATGGTTGCACTATTTGAAAAAAATCGTCGCGCCTTCAGTAGAGGTAATATGAATAACCTGAAAGCAGGCGCTGTTATGGCGCGTCCTAGCTTACAAGAAGCAAGAAGCTTAACGGCACGGGCGGCTAGATCACAAATTATTGCACAAGCAAGAGCTTGGAAAGCAAAACGCGTAGAGCAATTAGCTGGTCGTGGTGATAATAAGACTGCAACAAATAAAACTGAATCAGCACGTTTAGAAGTATTAGGTAAGACAAATACTTCAACTGCTAATAATTCTAGTTCAAACGGTAATGCTGAGGCAATTGCTGGTCTTAACCAGAAACTTGCATTGTTGAATGAGTCATTAACAACCAAACAACAAGAAAATATCGAGTTAAAATCTCGTGTATCTGAACTCGAATCTTTATTGCGTAAGAAGAACCGTTTAATTGCACTGAAGAGTGAGCAATTAGCGGGCTTACAATCAAGTTTATCGGGCGATCAATCTCAACAAGCTGCTGATCCTCAAATATCAAATGGTCAGAATACAGCAACACCAGAAACTATCGGTGAAGGTATTCAAAATCAAGTTACTACTGAGTTAGCTTCTGAGAACGGCGAAATCGTTCGTGCGATACCCGAAACAGCTATAGTTGACAATTCAGTAGTGCCAGACCCTGTAATTGAACCAGTAGTTGAGCCTGAAGTAGCACAACAAGAAGAAGCGTCAAACGCATTCAAACCTGAAGCAGAAGCTGGCTTTGATATAATGGGGTTGATCTCTTCACCAGTAGGTTTAGCCGCTGGAGCAGGTTCACTTGGATTATTAGGACTACTCGCATTAATGCGTCGTCGTAAGAACAAAGGTGGCGAAGAGCTTGAAGACTTCTCTGATCTAATTGATAACGGTTTAAACGATCAAGAATTTGATTCAGAACTTGCAGAAACTGATATTGTTCGAGATTCAGTATTTGATGAGTCTGAATACATAGCACATGATGATGAAGTTTCATCACAAGAAGCAGCTGTAAACGAAAATGATGATGAATTAGAAGACTTAATTCAAGAAGCAGACGTTTACATTGTTTACGGATTACATGATCAAGCTGAATCAGAAATCAAACGCGCTTTGAATAGCTATCCTAAGAGTG
>JBALXO010000064.1:9599-11978 GCA_036960615.1 Cocleimonas sp.
ATTGAAGACAATATTGAGAACAGCATTGAAGCAAAGAATGAAGATAGTGTTGAAGATACGGACTTCCTCTTCGATGATGAATCTTTAGAAGACTTATTGAATGCAGATGAATCAGAAACTGATGATTTATCAATAGCAGGCTTAATGGATGATACTGATGAGATAAGCAGTATCAACGAAGCAGCTAACCTAAACCTAGAGATAGGTGGTGAAGACTTCGATAAAATCATGCCAGAGAATCATGCTTACAAATCAACATCTGAAGATATCAATGCTCAATTCGATGGCGATATGGATGATAACCTTCTAGCTGACTTTGATGATAATCTATCATTCTTAGATCTTGATGATGATGCTGAAGTAATTGGCGAAACTCAGATCGAAACTAAGATTGATCTAGCAAGAGCTTATATCGACATGGGCGATCTAGATGGTGCAAGAAGCACTCTAGAAGAAGTTATGGAAGCAGGCAACGACGATCAAAAGCGTCAAGCTGAAGAGTTATTGCATCAAAATGGATAATTAGTCTTATCTAACAAACAAAAAAGCCGAGTTTAACTCGGCTTTTTTGTATCTGATATTTCATCAAATACAATACAAACACTATCTACAAAAGCTAAGCTATCATTCCTTTAAAGACTCACTATAATCTTAAGCTAAATACACAAGTGAGTTTATCAATGAAATACGCAGCATGTATCGAATACGACGGTACAGCATACTTTGGCTGGCAACGGCTCTCGCATGGCCCATCCGTTCAAGGCGAAGTCGAGAAGTCATTATCTAAAGTCGCTAATCACCCCATAGAGTTAACCTGTGCCGGTAGAACTGATAGTGGTGTTCATGGTATCGGACAAATCGTTCACTTTGAATCAGACGCAATACGAGACCAAAAAGCATGGCAAATGGGCTGCAATACCAATCTACCCGATGACATTACGATGCGCTGGGTTCAGCCAGTATCTGATGACTTCCATGCACGATTCTCAGCAAGGGCACGCTGCTATCGTTATATAATCATAGACCAAGTAACACGTCCCGCGATTACCTTCAAAAAAGTTTGTTGGCACAGAGAAACTTTAGATGCTGATTTAATGAACCAAGCAGCACAACTACTACTCGGTGAAAATGACTTCAGTAGTTTCCGCGCATCTGGTTGTCAAGCCAAACACGCGATGCGCGAATTAAAAGAAATCAGCGTTAGTCGCGATGGCAAATATATTTATGTTGATATCATCGCCAATGCATTCTTACATCACATGGTAAGAAATATCGTCGGCAGCTTATTCGAAGTTGGCAAACAGACTAGGGCGGTTGAATGGTTTACAGAACTACTAGAAGTGAAAGATCGAAATCAAGCAGGCATTACTGCACCAGCTTGTGGTTTGTATTTTGTGAGTGTTCAGTATCCGCAGGAGTTTGAGTTACCGAGAGTCGCAGAACCACCATTCTTTGGGTTTTAGTTCGCTAGAGTAAAAGCAATTATAAAAAGCTCCCTCCCTCTTTTGGGCTATTTTAAAATAGATGGTGCCAAAAAGTAGGAGGTGTCTTATTTATCATCAATTTTCGTGTTTTAATCAATCTAACTAAATAAACACTCGTAAACATGAATATAAACGATAAACCTATGTTAATGGGAATCCTAAACGTAACACCCGACAGCTTTAGCGACGGCGGCCAACACAATAAACCCAAAGCTGCTATCAAACGTGCATTTGAAATGCAAAAGCAGGGTGCTGACATCATTGATATCGGAGGAGAATCAACACGTCCTGGTGCTGAAACAATCGATGATACTGAACAAATTGCTCGAGTCATACCTGTCATCGAAGGGATTCGAAAAAAGAATAAAACACTACTCATCAGCGTAGATACCACTAGCAATCACGTAGCTGAAGTCGCACTAGATGCTGGTGCAAACTGGATAAACGATATATCTGCTGGTGAAGATTCTTTACTTGCTGAAGGCTCCTCGGATATTTTAAATCTAGCAGCTAAAAAGAATGCTCCTATCGTATTGATGCATCGCCAAGGTAAATCCCAAACAATGCAAGATGCGCCTTACTATGACGATGTATGTAAAGAAGTATGTGAGTACTTAAAGGCTAGAGCAGAATTGGCAATGCAATCTGGTGTGGCTAAAGAAAACATCATGCTAGATCCTGGTATTGGTTTTGGTAAAACCTTCGAACACAATTTATTGCTGTTAAATAGTTTAGAATCATTAGTGGCATTAGGTTATCCAATTCTATTAGGAACCAGTCGCAAACGTTTCCTTGGTGAAATCACGGGCGTAGAAAATGCACAAGATCGTATCGCTTCAACTTGTGCAACCACTGCTCTTGGTGTAAATGCTGGTATACAGATATTTCGTGTACA
>JBALXO010000064.1:12078-15346 GCA_036960615.1 Cocleimonas sp.
TTTTTGACGGTTTTCATTATGAATAAAGAAATATATGAAGTATTAGATTTTTGGTACGACGAGCAGACTGCTAAAAAATGGTTCAAATCAACACCTGAGTTCGATACCGAAATAAGACTACGCTTTGAATTCCTCTGGCAATCTGCAGCAGATAATAAACTCAAACTATGGGAAGAGTCTGCCGATGGCTGTTTGGCTTTATGTATTGTTCTTGATCAATTCCCTCTAAATATGTTCCGTGGTGAAAACAAAAGCTTTCAAACCGAGCAACAATCAATTGGAATTGCTAGAGTAGCCATCCAAAAGGGCTTTGATGATCAGATTGACAGTGATCGGATTTCTTTTTTATATATGCCTTTAATGCACAGTGAAGATATTAACGATCAAGAATTGTGCGTCAGCCGTTTTGAAAAACATGGATTAGAGGATAATTTACGTTTCGCTAAACATCATAGAGGTATTATTCAAGAGTTTGGTCGATTTCCTCATCGAAATTCACTATTAGGTAGAGAAAGTAGTCCCGATGAAATTGCCTATTTAAGTTCAAAAAGAGCTTTCAAAGGCTAATATTAGAAGAGTTAGGATGTTTTATAACATATGCCATGATGATCTAGGCTTTTTGCTGTATTGAATTCCCTTGACAAAAACGGGGTAAACGACTTTAATAAAAAAGAACGATCGCTCTATTTGTTTGAGTGGCTTCATCAACAAAACTAACTAATTTTGATAGTGAATTGATGCTTAATTTATATATCAACAGGGCATCAATTGAACTCAGAACCACATATTAAACACTCAACTATAATTAGTGATGAATCACATCGTGTAGTCGTAATGTGGAACAAGCTAGGTCATTCAGTCGTTGGGCGTAAACTGTTTAATTTCATGTTGGGCCGAGTGGTTCCTTATTCTGGCAATATCAAAGCTGAGGTTTTAAGCCTAGGTGATGGTGAAGTAAGAGTTGCCATGAATGACCGCAGAGCGGTGCGAAATCACTTGAAAAGTATTCATGCGATTGCTTTAGCCAATTTAGGTGAATTAGCCAGTGGTATGGCGATGTTTTCTAAAGTGACGAATAGCACGCGTGCTATCGTGGTAGATTTAGAAATTAAATATCTAAAAAAAGCACGAGGACGTTTAATTGCATCAGGTAAGGCAAGTCCGCCTGATATAATTGATTCACCCATTAAATCTATCGTCGAAGCTGAAATAAAAGATGCAGATGGTGATGTCGTTGCTACAATAAAAGTACATTGGTTACTTTCTCCGCCAACCGATAAAACGAATTAAATAGAAATATAAGCAAAACTTAAATTAGAACTTAAACAGAAAGAATAAAAAGGATTTTATGTGAGCTTAATTATTGAGACGCCTTTTACACAACACGCGAAGGTAGAAGTGCCTTTGATTTGTGGGCCGATGTACCCCTGTTCAAACTACGAATTAGTTGCAGCTGTTTCAAAAGCAGGAGGTATTGGTATTGTACAACCGGTATCTCTGACATTTGTCCATAAACAAGACTTTCGCCAAGCCTTACGTGATATTAAAGCGATTACAGATAATCCTATTGGCATGAATGCGCTTATAGAAAAATCATCAAAACGCTATCATGACAAAATGGTCGCATGGGTCGATATTGCTTTAGAAGAGGGCGTGCGTTTCTTCATTACTTCATTAGGAAATCCAAAATGGGTAGTGGATGCAGTAACCCCCTATGGTGGAGTTGTTTACCATGATGTAACTGAACATAAATGGGCGCAAAAAGGTATTGATGGAGGCGCGCAGGGTTTGATTGCCGTTAACAATCGAGCTGGCGGACATGCAGGTGCTAAAAGTCAGCAACAGTTATTGGATGAGTTAAAAGCATTCGATGTGCCTGTGATTTGTGCTGGTGGTATTGGCGATGAAAAACAATTTGCAGATGCTATGTTAATGGGCTTTGATGGTTGTCAATTGGGTACGCGTTTCATTGCTACTGATGAATGTAATAGTAGTCAACCTTATAAGCAGGCAATTGTTGATGCTGATGAAGGTGATATTATTCTTAGTGAAAAAATCACTGGTGTACCCGTATCAATTATCAATACAGATTTGATTAAGGCACAAGGTACAAAGCCAGGCAAGATTGCTCAAATGTTGTTAGACCATCCTAAAGGCAAGCACTGGATGCGAATGATTTACACGATTCGTTCAGCCTTTAAATTACGTACCTCATCTATGGATGAAACCGGCAAACAAGAATTTTGGCAGGCAGGTAAAAGTGTCGCTGGCATAAAAAAAATAGAACCTGCAGGCGATATTGTATTACGCTTTAAGCAAGCATTATTAGATTTAGGAAAAAAATAGTATAAACATAATACGTAAAAGAGATGATCTAAACAAAAGTCTCGAACGTGAATAGGATTATTAAGGAGATAAACGTGGAAAAAGTATGGCTTAAAAGTTACCCAGAAGGTGTTCCAGAATTCATTGATACCAGTGAATATAAGTCACTCGCTGATTTGTTTGAAAAATCAATTACCACGTTTGCTGATCGTGCTGCTTATACCAATTTAGGTAGAACAGTTACTTTCGCTGAATTAGATGAAATGTCGCGGGATTTCGCTGCGTATTTAATTAATCAAGCAGGTCTTAAAAAAGGCGATCGTATTGCGATAATGATGCCCAACTTGATCCAATATCCTGTTGTGTTATTTGCCGCTTTGCGTGCGGGTCTAATAGTTGTAAATACTAACCCATTGTATACCGATCGAGAGCTTGAGCATCAATTGAAAGATTCTGATGCCAAAGCTATTGTCATTCTAGAAAACTTTGCACATACCTTAGCGGATGTGATGGAGCACACCAATGTTGAAACGGTTATCACCACTCGCATTGGTGATATGGCTCCTTTTCCAAAGTCGCTAATAGTTAATTTTGTAGTTAAGTATGTGAAAAAAATGGTACCTCCATTCTCACTGCCTAATGCGATTAGCTTCAATGACGTATTATCACAAGGTAAAAATCAAGCATTTGCTAATGCAGATTTAGGACACGATGATGTTGCTTTCTTGCAATACACTGGTGGAACCACTGGTGTTGCTAAAGGTGCTGCTTTAACGCATGAGAATATGATTGCGAATTTATTGCAAGCGTATACATGGGCCTCGCGTGATTTAGATGATGGACAAGAAACGTTTATTACTGCTTTACCGCTTTATCACATCTTTTCGCTTACAGCGAATGCGATGTTTGCACTTAAGATTGGTGCAAATAGTGTTTTGATTAC
>JBALXO010000064.1:15446-21158 GCA_036960615.1 Cocleimonas sp.
CTACCAATTTCATCTACTGAGATTTGTGTAATAGATGAAGATGGCAAGGAACTAGGATTCGGTGAAGCAGGTGAGTTGTGTATTCGTGGTCCGCAAGTGATGCAAGGCTATTGGAATCGGCCTAAAGAAACAGCTAATGTTTTATCTGATGACGGTTGGCTTAAAACCGGCGATGTCGCTGTCGTTAATGAAGATGGCTTTGTTAAATTAGTAGACAGACTCAAAGACTTAATAATAGTATCTGGCTTTAATGTTTATCCAAATGAAATTGAAAATGTAGTGGCCTTACACCCTAAGGTATTGGAAGTTGGTGCTATTGGTGTTGAACACATAAAATCTGGAGAAGCCGTTAAAATCTTTGTAGTTAAAAGTGATGAAAGTCTAACAGAAGATGAGTTAAAAGCTTATTGTTACGAAGAAATGACTCGCTATAAATGTCCTAAATTTATTCAGTTTGTTGATGACTTACCTAAGAGTAATGTTGGTAAAGTCCTACGTAAAGATTTACGTAAGTTGAACGAGGAATCTGCTTAGCATTGATAAAAATATTAGGTTTTTAGTTTTAATGATTTAATTAAAAAGACATCCCTTTACTTATTAAGTGTTTTACAGAAAACACCGAAAAAGTTAAGGGGTGTCTTTTTTACGTCATAATAGGCCGGATTAATAAGATTAAGGGTAAAGATTTTTTGCTTAATCTATGACAAAATCTGTTTAATAATTAGGCATATAAACAATACCATACAGATAAGCACTACCGTTTTAACAATTCCTTTAAAAATAACTTGGATTCGATCTTTCCATGAAATCATCACAAAAAGTACGTAAAGCAGTTATTCCTGTCGCGGGTTTAGGTACTCGCATGTTGCCGGCGACTAAAGCCATTCCAAAAGAAATGCTTCCTATTGTTGATAAGCCGATGATCCAATATATTGTTAATGAATGTATTGCTGCAGGCATCACAGAAATTGTTTTAGTTACTCACAATAGTAAAAATGCAATCGAGAACCATTTCGATACCAGCTATGAGCTTGAGTCGACTTTAGAGAAACGTGTTAAACGTTCTCTTTTAGACGAGATTCGATCTATTTGCCCAAAGCATGTAACTATCATGCATGTTCGCCAAGGCGTAGCTAAAGGACTAGGTCATGCGGTTTTATGTGCTAAGCCTTTAGTAGGTGATGAACCATTCGCCGTTGTTTTGCCTGATGTACTAATCGACGAAGCTAGATCTGATTTGGAAACTGAAAATATGGCTGAAATGCTGCGTTTATTTGATGAAAACGATGTAAGTCAAATTATGGTTGAGCCTGTTCCAATGGAATTAGTAAGTAGTTATGGCGTTGCTGATGTTAACGGTCACGATCTTAAGCCGGGTGGCTCTGCGCCGATAACGCAAATGGTTGAGAAGCCACCACAAGATGAAGCACCATCTAATTTAGCAGTAGTCGGTCGTTACGTACTATCTGCTGAGATTTGGAATCTACTCGAAATGACCCCAGCAGGCGCAGGTGATGAAATTCAATTAACCGACGCTATTGCAATGCTCATGGAAAAAGAAGCGGTAAACGCTTTCCATATGACAGGTAAAAGTCATGATTGTGGTTCTAAGTTAGGATATATGATGGCAAATGTAGAATATGCATCTCGTCACCCTGAATTAGGTGATGACTTTAATACTTTCTTACAAGCGTTCTGCAATAAGAAATAAATAGAGTCTTCTGAACATCACCCAATAAAAAAGCGATCTTCGAGTCGCTTTTTTATTGGATAGATTTCTTACTTGAATTTTATAAGTACTTATTTAATAGGAAGTAACCGATACCAGACAATACGATAATACTCACTAATTTGAACAGTAAACTAGAATCTCTACCTCTAAATATACTAGCTATCCAGCTATCAATTGAGACTTTGCTTGGGCCATATACGAACACTACGGCTAGCATTGTTCCCCAAAGTACATGATATAACTGGGCAGCAGGAGAAGACCAGTCCGCGACTATAAGCGAATATGAGGCTACCGCATTAAGGATAAATAATGCGAAAGCAGCAGGGCGAGTAAGAATACCTAAAACTAACAAGATCGGTAAAATAAGCTCTGCATAACTTGCTAAATAAGCTGCAACATCTGAAGAAAGTAAGGGAACTTGAAAATTTTCCGCGAATAAATCTTTAGTTGTATCCGTTACTTGGAATTTATCATCAACCTTTCCTAAGCCTGATTTAAAAAACACAAAAGCTACATAAAACCTTAAACCAAAATTTAACACGGGTTGTAAGATTTTTCTAGATAATGAACAGTCACCCATTAAAATATTTGCCACAAAGCTACTCATATTTCTTCTCCTCTATATGTTCAAATTATTAATAGTTATTGAACATAATTGTAAACTATTATAATCCCATGTAAACGACTCAATCCAATCGCTTTAAATGCTTTATTCATCATTAAGAGACTGTATTCAAGTTCAGATGATAGCTTCACAATACTCAATTTCTATATATTGTTTAAATTAATCCTATTACTAATATCAGTGTTTTGAAGGCTATTCTGAATATAATCCAAATACGATTTTCTGGGTTTAATAAATGCATAAAACATTTCAATTACAAAATAATATGTTTTATTTAAATTTTTATTCATATTATCTCTCCCTGTTTTAAATACACTTGGTTGAAACTGATCCTTTGGCTAATTTTTTCAGTCTTTAGTTTTTATGCTTTATGACTTTTTTAGTTTTTAATGTGTATAAAAAATGAATTTCCTTTAAATGTTTTATTCATGAAAGAGCCTCAGTATTAATATTCAACAATTAAAATTTGACCTTTAAACAAGCACAAATTAAATAGTCCAATTTTTATAGCTGAGGTATGCTTATAGAATAATAATGAGAGAGTTTTGTTAATGGATATTGTTTATGTTCGCGACCTTCGTATGAACGCTTTGATCGGCGTATACGAATGGGAACGCCGTATTGATCAAGAAATCAACGTCAATATAGAAATGGGTTGGGATAATCGTCAAGCGGCTGAAACGGATGATCTTCAATATGCCTTAAGTTATAAAGAAGCGGCACAATTGACCAAAGATTTTGTATCTCAAAGTTCTTATGAGTTAGTCGAAACTTTAGCTGAAAAAATTGCTGAATTATTGTTAGAGGAAATGGCGGTCAATTGGGTAAAAGTTACTGTTGGTAAACCTTTTGCAGTAACCGACTCTGCTGAAGTAGGTGTGAGTATTGAACGCTATCGACAAGAAAAGAATATTAAAGTGTTTATTGATATTGGAAGTAACATTAATCGTGAAGAGAACATTCAATCCTGTGTTGACCAACTGAGACAGGACTTCCCAAATATCATTTTTTCTAAGGCTTATGAAAGTGCATCTTTAGGGTTTGAGGGTGATTCTTTTATCAATATAACAGCTGGTTTTGAAACGGATCTAAGTTATCCCGATCTTAAATTTCATTTAAAAAATATCGAAAATAAACATGCTCGTGAACGTATTCGTAATTCTAAGTTTATTTCTAGAACTTTAGATGTTGATGTTATTTTGTATGGTAATCAAGTGTTACAACCAGAGTATGATGTTCCGCGTTCAGAAATTTTGAAGTATCCTTTTGTATTGTTTCCGTTAGCCGAAATTGCACCAGACGTTATGCATCCACAACAGAAAATGACAATTTCTCAGTTGGCTAAGGCCACTGAATTGAAAAGTAATTCGCTGACAGAAATTCCAGATTTTCCTGAATATAAACCATTATCAGACCTAAAGTGATTAGTTAAGATGTCTCAAATAAATATAGACTCAAATCCTCGCAGAAAGACTGTTGCAGTAACTATTGGTGACATTACGGTAGGTGGTAATGCTCCTGTCGTTGTTCAATCAATGACAAATACCGATACCGCCGATGTTGTTCGTACCGTAAAGCAAGTGGCTGAATTAGCTAAAGCAGGTTCTGAACTGGTACGAATCACAGTCAACACTATGGAAGCTGCTGAAGCAGTAGCTGAGATACGTGAGAGACTCGATAAAATTGGGTGTGATGTTCCTTTAATTGGTGATTTCCATTTCAATGGTCATAAACTATTAAGCGCTGTTCCATCATGTGCTCAAGCTCTAGCTAAATACCGTATAAACCCTGGTAATGTTGGTAAAGGTAAAAAGGGCGACGAACAATTTGGGCAAATGATTGAATTTGCAGTTAAGTATGACAAAGCAGTGAGAATAGGGGTGAACTGGGGTTCTCTCGACCAAAAACTCATGGCTAAAATGTTAGATGAGAATAGCCAACTAGAAAACCCTAAAGAACTCGACGAAGTTCAACACGATGCATTGATTGAATCGGCTTTGGGTAGTGCTAAAAAAGCCGAAGAATATGGCTTGGCTCATAATAAAATTATTATTTCATGTAAGTTGAGTAGCGCTCAGGCATTGATTAGAGCCTATCAAGAGCTTTCTCAGAAATGTGATTACCCATTACATCTAGGACTTACAGAAGCAGGTATGGGCGATAAAGGTATTGTTTCTTCAACAGCGGCATTAGCCATTTTATTGCAACAAGGTATTGGCGATACGATTCGTATTTCACTAACACCAAAACCAGGTGAAGCACGAGAAAAAGAAGTGTTAGTCGGTCAGCAAATTTTACAATCTTTGGGATTGCGTTCGTTCACACCACAAGTGATTGCTTGCCCAGGTTGTGGCAGAACTACCAGTGATTACTTCCAACATCTGGCTCAAGATATTCAAACCTACTTAGTTGAACAAATGCCTTCATGGAGAGACAAGTATGTAGGTGTGGAAGACATGTCTGTTGCTGTTATGGGTTGCGTCGTAAATGGCCCTGGAGAGAGTAAACAAGCTAATATTGGTATCAGTCTACCCGGTAGTGGTGAGAAGCCTGTAGCGCCCGTTTATGAAGATGGCGAAAAGACGGTTACGCTAAAAGGTGATCATATTGCAGAAGAGTTTCAGCAATTAGTCGAGCGGTATATTGAGAGTCATTATAGCCAATAAGGGTGGCCAATAAGAATGGGCGATAATAAAGTGACAGACAATAAAGAAATAACTAGAAAGCCAATTTCTGATAATGAAGCTAACAACAGAGCAGGTAAAAAACCGACCGATCTAGATAACATCCGTGTGGTTTTAGTGCGAACCTTTCATTCAGGTAACATCGGTTCAGCCGCGCGAGCAATGAAAACCATGGGATTAACCAATCTCATTCTCGTTAGCCCAAATGATTTCCAGTTGGACCAAGCATTACAAATGGCAATGAGTGCCGACGATGTCGTCACTAGTGCCAAACATGTGGATAGTTTATATGAAGCAGTTGCAGATTGTGGCGTCGTTATAGGAAGCACTGCGCGAAGCCGTGGCTATGACTTACCTATGCAGAGCCCAGAACAAGCAGCTCAAAGCCTGTTGTTAAATGCTAAGCAACAATCAGTAGCATTGGTTTTTGGCCCTGAAAGAATGGGCCTTCATAACGATGACTTAGAACATTGTACTCATCGAGCAACCATTCCAACGAATCCAGATTACAGTTCATTAAATTTGGCTGCAGCGGTTCAAACGCTTAGCTATGAAGTATTTAAGCAGTATTCTCAGGCTACAGAAGACAACGCTAATGCTGCTGCAGATGAATTAATAGAAATGCCAACTATTGAGAATACTGAACGGTTTTATCAACACCTTGAAGAAGC
>JBALXO010000064.1:21258-22917 GCA_036960615.1 Cocleimonas sp.
GTAATCATTGCGTATGCTTATGCAAATTTATGGAAAGAACGTGAAGCCTATAAACATGTACTAGAAACTACGGTATATGCCTCTCATAAAATGACAACAAAAGGCGTGGGAACGAAGCTATATCAGGCGCTGTTTGATTGGATTGAGAATCAATCAACTACCCCAATTAAATCTCTAATGGGAGTCATCGCCTTACCCAATGATGCAAGTGTCGCTTTGCATAAAAAAACAGGGTTTGTTGAAGCAGGCTACTTTAAAGAAGTAGGTTACAAGTTTGATCAATGGGTAGACGTGGCTTTTTACCAGAAAGACCTATAAAACCTCTTATGTCATTCGTTGATTAGTTTACGTATCACTTCAACAGCACGTCCAATTTGTACAGCATGCGGTAAATAATCACGAATCTTACCCTTCTTATCTAAAACAAATATATAACCTGTGTGATCGACTAAATAACTCTCTGGTGAACTCCCTTCGGCTTTACGATATTTCACGTCATAACGTTTAGTAACTTCATCAATCTGTTCCTTAGTCCCAGTCACACCAACGATTTGAGGATGAAAGTACTTAGTATAATCTTCAAGTTTTTGAACGGTATCTCGATCAGGGTCAACGCTAATCAACATCCCTTGAACTTGAGCGAGTTCTTCTGGGTTAAGTTTTTTAAAGGCAGCACCAATGCGTTGCAAAGAACCTGGGCAAACGTCTGGGCAAAAGGTATAGCCGAAATACAACATTCTGACTTTGCCATCGTAGTCACTTAAACTAACTTTTCCTTGATTGCTATCTAAGGTGAAATCCCCACCTGGTGGATCAACATAAGCACCCGATTTACCAGCGTTAGGTGACTCGCCAAAGTAGTGATTACCAACGATAACGCCCGCTATAGCAGCAAGTACAATCAGAGGGAGTAGAAGTTTTTTCATATAGTTACACAGTTCTTTTAATAAATGAGTTTAAATTATGTTAAATGATACATAAGTAGAGTGAAGAATTACTTTATTTAGTCAATTGCAAATCGTGTTCGTTCAAGACTTGTAGCTATTTAACTTCAAGCATTTTCACTTCAACGTTTATAGACTCACTTGAGCCATCTTTATAGGTTAAATTGAAATCGACTTTTTCACCTAATTTCAAATCTTCTTTTAAACCCATAATCATCACATGATAACTACCTGGCTTTGCTTCTGCGGTAGTATTTGCGGGTAATGGAATTGATTCCACTTCACCCATGCTCATCACACCATCGTTATTAGTATGGCTGTGTAACTCAATCATATTACTGATATCGCTTTCTACTTTGACTAGATCATGATTATTTGTAGATGCATTTTTTAATTGCATATACATAGCAGTCACTTTTTGCCCAGGAGGCATGGCACGAATTCGTGGATTGATAATCGTAATAACATCAGCTGCTTTTGTGACTTCTGTAACGGTTTCAGTAGCTTTTTCAGTAGAAGCCTCAGTTGACGTCGTTGATTCAGTTTTTGAATCGCAAGCGGTCAAACCAAAAAGTATTAAGGATGCGGATAATAGGTAAGTGATTTTCTTGTTCATGGTTTTATATATCTATACTAATTTAAAAGGGGATAATTAAAGAATGGGGATGATAAATCAGATAATCAACATTAAGAATATGCAATAAGTGGGGGGGTG
>JBALXO010000065.1:0-22834 GCA_036960615.1 Cocleimonas sp.
ATACCAGACCATCAGGACGTATGCCAACAGTATTATAGCATTGGTCTATCACGTCGAAAGTGCAACCCACCTTAACCGTTTTAGAGACTTAACAGATGCGACTTTTCGCTTGTTTATGCAGGGATTGCAAAGCGAGAAACATCCTAATGGTGAAAAGGTTAAAAGTAACAATAGGGTTTTGGAAGTCGGCATTCGATGCCTTAAATTTCTTGAGTTTGTCCAAGAGTACCATGATTTAAAACTGTTTATTGGCAAAGACAAAGCCAATGCCATTACGGTGGTTGAGACAACTCACAAAATTTCAATTGAGGGAAGTAGGCACAAGAAAGAAATTATCTCTACTTCGCATATTTGCTTACCAAGCAAAGATGCTGTCAAAAGACGATTACCAGTTGGTGAAAAAGACGCGTTAAAGGTATGGAGCTTTATACAAAAAAATGTTAATAAAGCAGTTCGTTATCGTGATATAGCCCTGTATCAATTAATGGAGCAAACAGGTGGTCGCGTACGAGAACTGCATCTAGTAACCGTGGATGATTTCAAAGAAGCTAGAGGTATGATCGAGCCTTCTCTTAAGATGCATACGCTAAAGCAGAAGGACGAAAAGAAAACAAGACATGTGCCTATTCCCCACACGCTTGTTACTGATATTGCTCAATACATGAAATATCGTCGAAAAATCATGAAGAAGAAAGGGCTCACTGGAGATAAAGACCATGGTTACTTGTTCATAGCAACAAAAACCGGAGAGCCTTTTAAAGCTGACTCATGGACTACCTATCTAAACAAGTGGAAAAAGGAATTAGGTATCAAAGGTGAATTTCACCCGCACCTCTATCGGCATGCTTTTATTACGAACAAGCTTATTGAAATTATTCAGCAACATGAAGATGTTACTAATGCTGATGATTTTAGAAAACACCTACTTAATGCCGAAACTTTCAAATTACAATTAAAAGAATGGACAGGGCATACGCTATTGCACTCCCTTGATACGTATATTCACTTGGCTTTCGCTAAAATACGAGGCTACGCTAAAGCTTATAGTGCAGTTGCACTATCGGCATCAGTAGGAATTGTTGAAGATCAGTTAAGTCGCATTGAAAAACAAATTCAGGATAAAGAACTGAACTTTACAGAAGCCCTAGCATCACTCAAAAGCACAATAAAGGCATTTGGATTAGATATTAAGCAAGCTACAATTTGATGTATTGATACTGATGCAACAGATACTGATGTAGTAGCTCGTCTTTTATCTTACACTTTTCAATTTTGGATTTGACCTAATTGTACAGTTGATTAAGTCAGCAAAGATACGAAACCGGACGTTAGCATAGGCTTATCTACCGATAAATAATCTAACGCAAAACAGCCCTGCGTTAGAAAATACCAAAGCGGACATTAGATTAATATGATTTTCGGTATTAAATTCTCATTTGTCGAATTATCAAAATCATGTATGTATTTTACTAAAAAGCTCACATAAAACTTAATACATAGTATTCTTTGTATGGCTTTACTTACTATTTTGTATGTTACAAAAAATAGGACCATGAAAGATATAATTGTCTGAGGGTTACATGTTTTACAAAATTTAAGGTATACCATGTCAAATGAACATTGTGACTTAATATCCCAGTATTATCCTTATTGCTTATCTATTAAATCAACGTAAATTTTAAGTAACATAAATAACCATTAAAGCAGTTTGTTATATTTATGTTGCATAATTGAGTGTTTTTGTTACATTTGTGTTGTTGAGTGATATTTAATTCGACTACGCGAAAAATGAAAGCAAGGTTGCTCAAAATAATAAATAACTAAGCTGTCCTTGTAAAAACAAAAAAATTCCAAGGACTATAAAGTGAAAAAGAAACGAACCCAATCAATTTGGCCAAATCTACTTTTAGCAAGCATGATATTGATCCCCCAAATTTCTTATTCAGCTGAAAAAAGTAACAATTCAAACAATACGCAGCTAGAAAAAAAATTAGAAGAAAAATTAAAAAAACAAAGCAAAGAAAAAACAATAGGTGACAATGTAGCTACTGCTGCTATAGCGTTTCCAGGCGGAGGTGATGAGGGTGGTGGAGACCACACCCCTTCAGCGAATGAAGGAATTAAGGTCGGTTTACATAGTCAAGATTCAATCACTCCTGAAACAACTCAATTGTTAGGTGAGCAAATTGATTTAAATGGCGGCAGTTTAAGTTTTGCTCAAACTGATATTAGCCTTCCTGGTAATAACAACTTACCAGTCTCAATTGGTCGTTCATACCGTGATTTGCAGTTTAGGGCTAATCGTACAGACTTTGCAGATTGGTCTTTAGATATTCCTTATATAAGAACTACCATTCTCGCTGATTCTGGTATATCACATCCGTGGTCAATGGGAAAAGAATGTAGTAGAGAACCTGAAATCGGACATGTATTAAGTCATGGTGCAAGAGTCCAATCTTCTGAATATTACAACGGTGAAACGATAAATGTTCCAGGCTATATATCAGAGAAATTACTCTGGAAAGGTAATGCATCGTACCCTAAAGTAACTAAATCTAATTGGCGAATTCGTTGTGCGCCAAACGCTACAAACACAGGTGAAATTCTCATCGCTGAATCACCAAGTGGAGTTACTTATACTTTTTCTGAAAAAGTGAGGAGAAATAGTGGTGTAGTATCGAATAATACAGGCAGAATAGCAAAATATGATATTTATATGTACGTTAGCGAAGTTAAAGATAGATTCGGTAATTCCGTTACTTATCATTATGAAAGCCTAGGTGGAGTCAATAAGATAAAGAGCTTGGTTAAAATATCTTCTAATGATGGACGTGAAATTACAATAAATCGTAATTTAGCTGCACCGAATTATTGGCTCATTACCAGTGTCGTAGCAAACGGGCGTACCTGGCTTTATAATTATAATTCTTCAGGATACAAGTCGTTAACATCGATTACTCGACCGGATAATAAAAAGTGGCACTTTGACTTGGCAGGACTGTTAAGTTCAAAGACATTAAGGAATGAATGCATTATACCTTCTAGACAATCAACAGTCGTCAATATGACTCACCCTAACGGAGTCAAAGGTACATTCACTTTAGAAGCAACTATGCACGGTCAAAGTAACGTAGAGAAAGTTTATAATAGTTACAAGCAAATTCATTATACCAAAAAATGTACTCATTCAATGTCTCTGGTGAATAAATCATTAACAGGTCCTGGTTTACCTACTATGAATTGGACTTACAATTACTCAGAGAATAAAGGTTTTTACACAAATGAATCAACAAGCGGTGCTTCGCTCTCTTATTACCCCTCAGCTTATCTCAATTCGCTTGATTATAAGAGTACAACAGTAAACGCTCCCGATGGCTCAAAGACCATTTATTTTCACAATCGAGACTACACAAGTTCATTAGACGGAAAAAACATTGTCACGGAGTATTACGATACCAACGGTATATCACTATTAAAAAGACGGATAAATAACTATGTAATAGGAGCCTTTGTTGGGTCTGCTATTTTAGAATTTGTCAACACCAAACCCATTGACTACAGAGTTAATTTAATTAGATCTACAACAGAGATGCACAAAGCAGGTGTAAATAAAATATATTATGTCGATTACTCCTCATTTAATGCCTATGGTGTGCCGCAGATAACGTATGAACATAATTTATTTAATTCTAATAAACGTTATACCAAACAAGAATATGATCACGATACCACGAACTATTTACTGAACTTGCCGACAAAAACCTATGTAAGTAAAGACAATAGTTATTCAGGGAGCGAATTAGTCTCACAGCAAACTTATCACTCTAAAACTGGAGCATATAAGTCTTTAGCCAACAAAACCTATAGTTTTGGACGATGGGTTAAACAAAAGCAAAGTTATCACACCAGTGGTGAAAGCAAGGGGTTGCCAAAAAGAACTTTATATAACGCATTCGATGAAAATGGTGATAGCAATCCCCATCGTTGGTCTGAAGCGAGTAATTATTATCGCGGTGTTCCTCGTACTATCAGAACACCACAAAGCACTTCTACGTCTAGTCAGTACGCTTATCGAACAGTTGATGCAAATGGTTGGGTAAAGAGCACAATTGACTTTAATGGTAATAGCACAAGTTATAGTCATGATAACCTAGGGCGCGTAACACTCATTAACCCAGCGGATAGCAAATGGAACAATACCTCCATTGCTTATAGTCATGCTTATGGCGGAGAAGAATCGTCTTTTGTTTATAGTGGCATGTTGATAAAAACGACCACGAAGGGAAATTTAGAAAGGAAAGTGTACTTTGATGGCTTGTACCGTCCTACACTGACCAAAGTACGTGATAAAAGTGATTCATCAACAACGGTTTACTCGCGAAGTGTTTACAACGCTTATGGGAAAGCAACATACCAATCTCAACCTAAAAACTCTCTGTCTCTGTCATACGGTACGTTTATAACCTACGATGGCTTGGGACGTATTACCAAATCAGTTAATAATGCACTAGGTGGTAGTGGTGTTCGTTTTAACTATGCACCAGAAAGTAAAGTGACGGTAACCGATAACCGTAATTTAGTAACTACAACTACTTATAAAGCTTACGGTAGTCCAAGCCAGCAACAGCCTATTAGTATTATTACACCGAGTAATTTGTCCAATACAAGTATGACTTATAGCTTATACGGTAATCTTGAAAGTATTACCCAAGGGGGAATTACAGAGCATCGTGTTTACGACAGTTATCAAAACTTATGTAAAACCGTCAGGCCAGATACGGGCAATACGGCGATGGCAATTGATGCTGTTGGTAATACATTGTGGTCAGCTCATGGGATTTCAGTATCAGATAGTGTATCTGCATGCGATACAAGCGTTTATGGCAATGAAAAAACAACATACAGCTACGACAACTTAGGTGCGTTAAAAACTGTTGGTTTTGGTGACTCTACGCCGAACAAGTCATACAATTATGACAAAAATGGCAATTTAATAACACTGAGTTTCAATGGTTCAACACATAGCTATATCTACAATGACTTAAACTTACCAACAAGCGAATCTTTAAGTGTTGATGGTTATTCATGGTCATTGACTCACGAATACAATACAAATGCTAACCTCAAAAAGACAATTTACCCAAGTGGTACCCATATAAGTTATTCACCTAATGCTCTAGGGCAAGCGAAAGCGGTAGGTAGTTATGCTAGGGACATTGATTATTTTGCCAATGGTCAATTAGAAAAAATGACACAAGGGAACAATTGTTTAAACACGCAAACGTTGAAAACTTACGGTGTACCTGATATTCAGCGAACGGTATGTAATGGCAGTTATATTGTTAACAACCAATACAGTTACGACAATAACTTAAATATATCTCGCTGGAATGACTTGCAGGATGACGCTTTTGACTTAAAGTTCACCTACGATGCGTTAGACCGTTTAGATAATATTAAAAAATATGTCTTATCAAGTGGCGGCGGTAATGAGTATGAATTGATGTCAGCACCTGTAAGCACCCTTGCAATTGTGGGGACTTATCCACCAACTCCGCCTTATCCTGGCCCTACCCCCCCTAGAACAGGAACTTGGTCAACGGTTGGCGATATGAATTATGACGCGATGGGTAATATTACCAAATTTAATTTTGATGGCGGTCAGATTAATTACTATTATGACAATACTAAAAAATTGTCTAGTACCTCTGGTTCAGTAAGTTATAGCATGGGGTATGACAGTCGAGGAAATGTGACCAGCAATGGCAATAAATCGTTTAGTTATAACTTAGCGAACCAAATGACAGTTGGTGATGGTAATAGCTATAGTTATGATGGTTATGACCGGCGCGTTAAAGCGATTGATAGCAAAGGTACACGTTACTCTTTCTATAGCCAATCAGGGCAACTGGTTTTTGAACAAGTTAATGGCGTTAACCGTGATAATTATTATTTAGGTACTCAATTAGTCGCTTATAAAAACGGCAGTACTGTAACGTATATTCATTCAGACTTGTTAGGAAGTACCGCTGCAACGACTAATAGCTCAGGTAATGTATCGACCAGAAGCCGTTACAAACCTTTTGGTGCTGAATGGGGGACTGCTAAAAATGAGATAGGCTATACTGGTCATAAGCATGATACTGATTTAGGACTCACCTATATGCAGGCACGATACTATGATCCAGTTATCGGTCGTTTCTATAGTAATGACCCGATTGGTTTCCGTGATATACATAGCTTTAACCGCTATGCTTATGCGAATAATAATCCTTATAAGTATATCGACCCAACGGGGATGGCTTCAAATACTCCTATGGGACAAGCTTTTGAAGAAAAAAGGGATGAACAACGAAGTGGAGGGAATACTGAAGAAGCAAGGAGAATTCTATCTGAGCTTTTTGGGAAAACGCAGGAGGCTGCTGATAAAGTAGAAAAAACATTAAATAGCGTTAACCAGAGTCTTGTTGTCGATTTAGAAAAAGCCAAACAAATAGCAAAAGAAGAAATAGCTAAAAGACCTCAAGATCACAATAATTTGGGTGATGCTGAAAGACATGCTAATTGGAGTAAGCGTATGTCTGAAGAGATTAACCCACTTACATCAATAATTGTTGGTTATGGCCATGAACTTGAAGGTTCAATAATTGACGGTAATTTCTCTGAAGCACTAATGGATTTGCACAATAATGCTGTTGGTAGAGCTGCTGCTGGCGGGAAAATCAACGCTAAAAAATTAATAATAGGACCTCAAAATGCAGTCAAAGAATATTAGTAAAGCAATATTTGCCACCTTATTTATCTTATGGTCACTACTACTACTAAATGGTTGTGGAAAAGTAAATTTTGTAGAAGTCACTATTTATAATAATAGTGACAATGTATTTAAAGATATAACGGTAAGAGTAATGGGTGAAGAAGTATCTACAAAAGTTTTTTTTGAAGATGATATTGCAAAGCTAAAATTTGAAATAAAAAAAGAAGGTACGTTCGAGATTGTAGCTACATTTACTAATGGTAAAGAGTTAAAATCCGAAGGTACATATTTAACAAAAGGACTTGATATTCAATACAAATTTAGAATAACAGATGACTTGTTTATCCTGACTCAATAAATAGACTTTTATTTTTTAGTTTACTTTGAATCCAAAGCCCCTTCCGCAATGACCCATATAGTCATATGCAAGGGGCTTTATTTTTGGCTGCTTTTGAAGCCAAACATCTGACTTTAATTTCTTTTGCTGTATGTTATTTGTTCAGTGTAAGTGGTAAGTTATTAAAAAAGTAATTAAAAATTTCAAGCCCCCAAACGGAAGGGTGTAGCTAAAAGTAAAAATTAGTAACAACATTTCTATTAATAGTATTTTAAAAGGAGAAATACATGGCAGTTAAACATAATCCAACAGGAGTGGTACACCAAGGAAATAAAGGTGGCACTACAGGCTGCGGCTTTGATACCAAAAAAGAGTCATCTCACTGGGTAGACTCACATCAAAAAATTACTTGTGATAAGAATGGTTGTAAGAATTAAGTTTCTTCATTATTTTTGGCTTTATGAAATACTAATCTTAATATCCTAACCTAGCGGAAGGGACTTGTTGCCAAAAAGATAAAGCTGTTCAAGAAAGAGCGGTATCAGGTTTATTGAATTAATAATTAGGCTCCATTCGGGGATTTTTGTTGACTGCTTTTGAAGCCTAAAGGATTGAATATTAGCCTAGCACTCTGCTGACCAATGGATGCATAAAAATAGAAGACACCCACCCCCACCCAAATATTAATCATAAGGAGAAAGGCGTTTGGTCCATTATTATCAACTATTTTGGTCCAAGAATTTATCATACATTGGTTCAAGCATTAATCTATTTGCTCCACTACTTTAAGGCGCTTCGGGGGGGCGATTGCGCCTTAGACTTAATACTCTATATTTATTCAAGCTTAAATAGTTCCAATGTCTGCTTTGGGGATTTAAGATCTAACGCTATGGAAAAGTTTTAGTCATAATTTTAGTTGTGAATGGATGTGAATTTTGAATGAAAAAGGAAGTTTTAGAATCTCTGCTCTGCTGTTATTAACTCAAAAGCTAACTTCCGTTTTTGGCTAGCTGTTGACCTAAAGAACAGTCAATAGCTAACGTAAAGCGCACAAAGAGATCTTAAATTAGTAGTGGCAAACCAAATGTTATTGAGTGGTCGCAGTAAATGTTATTAGGTGACAAGTTAGATGGTAATGACTGGCAGTTCTGATGCAACTAGGTGGTATAACTGATGTAATTGTCCAGTGACACTGGTTAATTTAGTTTTATATATTGAAGGCAATCTAGCTGTCGTAATATAAATAAGTAATGTACAATTTAGGCGATAACTGCCTTGAAAAACGCCGTAACTTGAACCGATGACATATTCAAAAACAAAACCCAATAAACTGAAGTATTTATCTTCATATACACTAGAAGTACAAAATAAAATCAGAACCATGGTTGAAGAGGATACATTAGGAGGTTTTCTACTTAAAAAACACCCTAAAACTCACAATATTAACAATGATAAAATGCTTCGTGAATATGTTATGAATTTAAAAAATACACATTTACGAAAGTCTTCTCCTTTGAGTAAAGTTATTTATGATAAAAAAATTCATGTGGTAAACAATGCTCTAGGTCTACATACCTTTATATCGAGAGTTCAAGGGAATAAATTAAAAAGTAAAAATGAAATACGTATTAGTGAGATATTCAAAACTGCTCCCGAAGCATTTCTAGAGATGATAGTCGTTCATGAATTAGCTCACATCCGTATAAAACCCCACGATAAGGCATTTTATCAATTGTGCCAATATATGTTACCTGACTACCATCAACTAGAATTTGAAATGCGTGTATATCTAACTCAACTAGAACTAAAAGGTGATATATACTAACTATAGTAGCTGAATGAATTTGGCCTTTACATATACGTATTTTCAATGCAAAGCCTAATCCAATAGCCTTCACGGATGAAACTCCTAATGCCTCTATATTGTGACATTAGTGACCTTATAAAAATGAACACTGGTAGTTTTTCCTCACCAAAAGCTAACGTCAAAAAAGTGCAATTGTTAGCCTTACTTCTTAGTGATCAATGGGCATTATTAGTGACCACGTCATTTTCAGTAAAGAACTTTATTGCTCGGTGATTGGCGCAGAGTTATTAACTAATGGGGGTTGGTAAATAACTATATTTCTATTACCTATGAAGTAGTTGCTACTCAATATGGCTTTAGCAAGTGTAGAGTAAACAACTTTATTGTTCTCCTACAAAGGGCACCATTACCGCGGCGAGCGGTTTAGTTCTTGGTGGCATTAGTGACGATTAGCACAATTTATTGGTTTGTGATTTTACTATCTTTTTAAACGCTAACAAAGTGCCTATATAGCTGAAGCTAGCAGAGGTGAACACAAACCTCACGCTTCTCGCTAATTGTAGATATCCTTGCTAGATGAACTTAGTCACTGCAGATTAATCATATTAAACTCTTCAATAATAGTTTGAAGTTCCACCATTGTTGGCCTGCCGTAATAAGAGGTATCAATATGGAAGGTATTATTTATCCAGATAGGCATTTGAGTAGAATTGTGCCCATGGATAGAGAAATCGACACCACTATTTTCTGTACACTTTTGCTTGGTGAATAATTCTCGGTCCCATAGTAGTGCAGTAACTACCGCTGATTTATCTACGGGTAAATTATCCCAACTCCATCTAATTGGCAGAGTATGGGATAGACCAATTTTCATACCTTGATACTCTACCATTATCGATAACGGCTGATTAAGTAGCCACTGGCAGTGTGATGTCAATTGCTCATCAGGGACTGAACTATGCCAAGCCCCTCCATTTTTAATCCAAAGTGATTTTGCAGTAGCATCATTATTGAGGATGGATTCAATCATTAAATGTTCATGATTTCCAAGCACAACGAGCGCATTTAGCTCTCGCATTAGCTCCAATATTTTGAGGCTATCGTCACCACGGTCAATAATATCGCCTAAGCAAATCAGTTTATCTGCTTTTGAGTCAAAGCTAACTCGGCTCATCGCCTCTTGAAGTTTCCTATGATTACCATCTAAATCGCCAACGACAAACACTCGCTGGTGATTGTCCAAACGAACGTGCTGGATACTGTGAGAACTAAGGATAGCAGCAGCTGATATTTTCATCATAATAAGTTCACCATTATCCATTTTCTCATTAAAAATATTCGCCTATGGTATTTGTGACTATAGCGGCAGACCGTTTTGGTCTGTAAAGAACTCATTTAGTTTTACAACAGAAATACTTGCTCCACGTTTTTTTGACTCATCAATAATAATGTCCAATTTCATCGACTGCCACATTGTACTGCCATTCTCCCCATCCTTTGGGAGGTGATAGATGCTGCCAGACTCCTGCTCCCATTCAAAATACGAATCGTAGCTTCTAATATTGTGAGGATTATATGAACCTGATGAGAGTTGCCACTTTTCATTGCTCCAGCGCCATGTAGCGAAAATCTTTAAGAGTATTGGCTCTCCAGGTACATCAAACTGTAAAATAGTCCATCCATCTGGGTGATGTTTTTTCATACCGAAATTATCTTAACTGGCTCAAACTCTGGATTTTCCTCACCAAGGTATCCTTTAGGGTTACAAATAACCTTAGTAGAGCCTATCTTATAAGATGAAGAGTTATGTAGGTGGCCGTGTACCCAATAGGCGATATCATGCTCATCAATAAAGCTCTCCAAGTTTGATACATACGCCGACGTAGTTATATCTTCTGTTTTATGAGCAGGAACAGAACGCATGCTAGGGCCATGATGCGTTATTACTACATTTGTTTGGCCACGTAATTCACTAAGCGTTTTACCCAGCCAATTAACACTCAGTTTATTATATAAGGCGGTATCGATAGACCGAATTTTAGAATAATTAGGAAGCTTCTTTATTTTCTTATAGTCAGTCATGACCTGTTGACACTCGTACCCAGCCACACGAGGATTAGTCATTACCTCGAAATCCGTCCATAGAGTACATCCTAAAAAATTAACACCGCCAATAGTCACGACATCTTTTTCAAGAATGGTGACATTTGTTTGCTCTGCTAGAGAGCGAATTTCACTGATGTACTTAGGTAATGTTTTTCCATATGCCTCATGGTTACCAAGCACATAGAGAACAGGAACACTGAAACGTGACTGAGCCCATTCTATTCCTCTGTTCTTCGTATGAATATCACCGGCAAGAATAACCACATCAGCGTCACACGTTTCAGGTTCGTAAATCTCAAATTCATTATGAATGTCACTTAGTATTTGAATTTTCATACATGCTCAATTGAATAGGGGCCAAGCCAACTAGCAAACATATTGTAATAATATGTATCATGAGCCGAAGTGAACTTTAAAATAACCCAGCCATAAGGCCTGTATATTCTCATTTTTCTTTTTATCCATAATATCAATTTAATGTTTCAAATTTTGCAATAGTACTAAAAAGTATGTTGTAATCATCTTTATAAATATTAGGTAATGAGCTCACTTTGAGTGAGAACAACCCTAACTACATGTTTTATATTAACTTGATTTTTTATATTACCAAGTGATTCAATCTGTAGTTAAAGAGCGGTTAAGTCTTTAACTACACAGCTATATTTCATTTATTCCGTTCCGTTCAATGCAGGACACTTTCTTGCCATAAATTCTGTTTATCTACAGGTAACTCTTCTTTAGTCATGAATATTCGTATTTTGATGGTTTCGCCGTCTTTTTTTGAACATTCACACACCATTAAACCTAAGGTGTCCATTGAAGCTGCATCCCAGTTCATAACGCTGCCATGAGATTTCAACTTTCGCGTTAATCGTTTATTGTCTGCTCGTAGTTTTATCATTTGTAGCGCCAAGTCAAAACAAACATCACAGGCCTTAGCAAGGCGGTAAATCCGAGTGTAATAAGCTTTATTTTTTCTGAGTGTTTTTTTCATGTTCGTTATTTTATTCTCATATTTATTTAATAATTAATTATTTATTTAGAGTCCTAAGAGCCGATTAAGCTTTTCAGCTAATACCTCATCTTTAATATGAAAAAGTTCTGGGCATGGTTGTTGAAGGTTCAACACGTTTATTAATAACTGCCCTAGTCGTAATTCAGGATATTTAGCCTGCACATTAGCAATACTTTCTAACAGGTGTTGTTTGTCCTCATCAATGTTTGTATTGATAAATAGGCTGGATAACGTACCACCCTCGGTTTTATCTTCATCAAAAGTGAACTTTGATTTAAAATTTAACCTGCCAGGCATAAAATCATCATCCACTAAGGGCGCTTCTTTAAAAAAACTGTTCCAATCTTTTTTCTCATAAGCAAAAATCAAATCGGCAAGTTGATGAAGCTCATTTCCCTCAGCTGATTGGTATTGTGCATCCCAAAGTTGCTCTACGCGTTTAAGTGCAACCGTTAATTCATTGTTATCGGCAATTTTATTTTTTGATAATATATCCCTAACGGCCAATCTTAAGTCACACATATCTTTCAGGTAGCGTGCTTTAGTCTTTGACTGGCAAATAACGTCAAAAATATTGCTATATTCAAGCGGGCTCGTTTCAATACTTTCATCGCCTTGAGGAATACTATTACGGTCTTCCGTTAACCTGAGAGTATCTCCACACATATCTGCAAAACACTGTTGGCATAAATCAATATCAATTTGTTTACCGTCACCATGAATCGAGCCATAGCCACATTGATGACTCACAGATATGAACTCTTGAAATTCATAGTCAATATCATTACTTGCTTGTAAGCCACAGCCATCACAAACCAAGGTCGTTAGTTCCTGCGTAGTGACCGTTTTAAATGTTCTCATCATTCGTCCTATTGCTTATTTTTAATGTTCCCCCTGCTCACTGAAGCTATTTTTATTCCTTGGTTATTTTTTGATGCCATCGGTTTTGCCAAAATTGCTCTGAAATGCTCGTTACTGCAGCCAGTTTTTTGATTAGAACGTCAGTGATTGCTAATTCATCTTCTCTAAACTGATGAAATTCTTTTGCTGTTAAACCGAGTTTTCCTTGAGCTTGTTTGTCGGATAGTTGATGAGTTCTTTGCCAACGAATAAACAAACTTGAAAAGTAAAAGCTTCGAGCGCTTGGCTCAGTTTGCTGTAAATCCTCATCTAATTTTAGTGTATAGCAATAAAGACTATGACCTTGCCCAATGCGAAGTGACTTTTCATTTGCTTTTAAGTACAACTGTTCCTGAGTTATCATTTCTAGTGCGCAATTTTTATTTCTGCCGCATATTGTTCAATAGGCTCACAATTTATATTGGCCATACCACTATTAACAATAATGTATAGCAGGCTAACGCATCAGGGTGATTAGATCGTATTAACGAGCCTTAAATTTTTCAACAGTAAGCACCATTACCTCAATTCACTTAACCCTAAAGCGATGGATTCTTGTTTAAATTGGCCAAATATATTAACCACTTTTTCATATGAGCTTGTCAAAAAGTGTGCATCATCTGTTTCACTTATTTCATCGTAGATTTCATGATCCATCACATTAATAAATTGACTGAATTTTAAATCTACTTTTGAGGTGATTTTTTTTGTATTGTCGAACGTAAGAAGACCAACGTCCTTATCATCAATTTCATCTTGAGCAACAGTTTTCATCTTCTCAAATTTAACAACATCAGCTTCAAACGGTACGTCTTGCTTAACTCGGTATGCATACTCTAAGAGCTTAGGCTCAGCAGGCATATACATAACAGCTTCCTGATTCTTTGAGCCAGTCATTCTCAGTATTCGGCCTAAAATCTGTCTAAAGTGCATTTCAGTTTTGATATTAGTAAGATGGCAACAAACCTGTAAACGGGGGATATTCGTTCCTTCACTTATCATCCCTACGGAAATTATCCATTTAGATCGTGCATATCTAAAATGTTTAATAATGCTCGTTGGCTCACTTTCCCTGTAGGTAACAACAACAGTTTCTTCGTTAAAGTTGGTTTTCATTAACGTTGATATTTGTCGTGCATGCTCAACAGATGACGCAACAATTAATCCTGCCGCGTCTGAGTTTAATGTTCGTATCCAATTTAACTTTTTTTGTGCAGAAGAAATTACATATTTAATTACCGCTTCATTTTCAATAATCTCTTGATAAGGAACTACTGACTCCATTAACAAGGACTTAAAGCTACTGAATGTTTTTGTATCAACGTCATCTACAACCGAAATATTGTTATTATCAATTGCAATTATATGCGGCACTCGACAAACATCGTCAGTAATGGCCTCCGAAAGCCCATAAACATAATCACACGATATTTTGTTGCTAGGGTGTATGTAGTTTGAAAGAACAATAGGAGCAGCGTCTGAGCGCCAAGGTGTTCCTGTTAACGCCAATGTATACCTAGCTTTATCTTGAATGTTTAATATTATTTGTTCGCCCCATGCATTCGCATTATCAATATTCGACCCCGCACAATGGTGGATCTCATCAAATATCACAAAAACTCGATACCGCTCAAATAACTGCCAAAAATTATCATCAAGATACTGTAAACTTTGGTAAGTTAGAGATCTACCTCTAGCGCCTAGTAGTCCATCAAATCGCTCTTGAGTTTTTAATTGTAAGCTTTCACTAAAATCTTGAGAAACAATGGAAGAAGGTGAAAAGCAAATAATTAAATCAACCATGTTATTTTTTAACAATTGATCGGCCAATTCAGATGCCATCAGGGTTTTACCTGCTCCTGGTGTTGCTAAAGCTAAAAAATGGCTAGTGCCATTCAGGTATTGTTTTAAAGCTAAATTAATACAGTCAGCTTGCCATTGTCGTAGTTTCATATTTTCTCTAGTGGTTCATCTTGCTTAAGTAAGCCTTCAATAGCCCTGATCTTCCCTAATATTCTCGTGTTGTTATCTCTAGCCTTATTGTATTGCGGTTGTAATTCATCAACTAACTCAGGAAACTCTGAATAAAGCTCTTTATAAGCTTCAGACTCACCAATATTTAATAGCAGTTCAGCTTTATAGTGATTCAATTTACCAAGCAACTTCACTTGCTTATCACCCTGTTTTTCAGATGAATTAGTTACGTCAAACTGAGCCAGTATTGTTATTGCATTAACATCAAAAACGTCTGTTTTATTAAATCGGGTAAATCCCTTTTTATTCGATACCAATTTCTTCAACCAACCTTTTTTTACCAGCTTTAAAAGTTCGGCATATATTTTTCGACGAATAGTTGATGATTCTAAGGATGGATCGTTTTTTAATGCTAAATAAGCCAACCTAACATCACTGGTTGTGAAGTGGTTAAAGTTAGCAACAACAATAATTTGAGCCACAAAAGGGTCTAATTTCAAAGTAAATCCTATTTAACCTTAAATATCAAAAAGGGTATTATAGGGCGTGGTTCTTTACCACTCAACATGAAAATCTAATCATTTTGCCTAAAGGAAAATTCTGGTGAGTGATTTAGTTAAAGATTTTGGTGAAATGTTACGGTCAAAACGTAAGGAGGCCGGATATTCTCAAGAGAGTTTTGCCGCCTATGTTGGTATTGAAAGAGGTAATTACGGCAAGATGGAAAGAGGTACAGTGAATATTAAATTAGAAACGTTATACAAGTTAGCTAATGCACTAAATAGTGAATTTGAAGAGATAATGCCTTCTAGATTAAAGTATAAAATTAATCTAGATTAATTTTTTGGTATATTTTATTTCATATATTTAAGAGGTATGAATCAGCATTAAGCATACATTGACATGGTCAACTAAATTCAGACACCCTAGTTAAGCAACCATTTTCAAATCCACATTCATTAACTCAAAATTATTAGGACTGTGGTAATCCAAGTAAGAATGAAGTCGATAGCTGTTGTACCACATCGTTATGTAATTCAATATATCTTGCTGTGCCTCTGAGCGCGTTTGGTAACTTTTCCAATGTACTCGTTCTTGCTTTAAGCTTCCGAAGAAGCTTTCGGCTACCGCGTTATCCCAACAGCAGCCTTTTTTGCTCATACTACCAACCAACCCGTGAGACGTTAATAATCGACGATACTCATCACTGGCATACTGAACTCCCTGATCTGAATGAACGATCAGACCAGCTTTGGGCTGTCGCTGCCATAACGCCATCGTTAATGCATCACAAACAAGCTTAGCTTTCATTCTAGAGCCCATGCTCCAACCAACAACCTTGCGAGAATATAAATCAATTACAACGGCAAGATATAGCCAACCTTCGGATGTCCAAACGTAGGTGATGTCCTGAACCCGTAGTTATAAATTATTGATCTCTTCACACTTAAGTTCATATATACTCAGCTTAAATACTTAAGCTGTTCACTGATTACATAGGGATATATATGAAACTAGACAAATTGCGATTATTTAATTTTCAGAGCTACGGAAATGCACCAACCGAACTATCATTTGAAGAGCTTACTTTTCTTATTGGGCCTAACGGTTCGGGTAAAACAGCTACTCTTCAGGCACTTTGTAGAATGTTTGGGTTTGATCCATCACTTCGAAGAGTAAAGAAATCTGATTTTCATGTTCCAAGTGATGAATTAGAATTACCGGATGAGAGAACTCTTTGGGTTGAGGTTGATTTTATTTTTCCTGAGTTGCTGGAAGATAATGACAATTGTACAGTTGCTCCACACTTTGGACATATGAGGTTAGTTGATGGAGAAGATATTCCGAGAGTTCGGTTTCGATTAGAAGCATCTATGGGAATTGATGGTGATATAGAAGATTCACTGTTATATATTCTTGAATTAGATGAACATCAGCAACCTAGTAGTACAGCTAAGGTTCCACGTACAGACCGTAATCATATTCAAATCCACTACCTTCCTGCGCGAAGAGATCCTGCCGAGCATATCACATTTGGCGCCCATACTCTTTTAGGGCGGATGTTAAGAGCAGTGAATTGGGAGGCTGAAAGAGAGGTTGTTAAAAGTCATACAGACCATATTACTACTAGTCTAGCTGCGAATACTTCAGTTAATGCACTAAGTGCTAGTATTCAAAGTACGTGGTTGAATTTACATAAGGGACAATTTTTTACTCAACCTAAAATTACCTTCATAGCTAATGAAATAGAATCACTACTGCGCCACTTATCTATTTCATTTTCCCCCGGACACGATGAAGCTAATATCGACTATTCAAGATTAAGCGATGGACAGAAATCGATGTTATATCTTTCTCTTGTTCTTTCATCTCAAGTTATTGGTAGGGCAGTTCTAAATGGCGAAAACACATTTGACCCTGATAAGCTACGACCTGCTATTTTTACTTTGGTTGCGATGGAAGAGCCAGAAAATAGCTTATCTCCACACTATCTAGGGCGAATTGTTACATCGCTACAATCAATGGTTGGTCAGGGGGATGCTCAAGCAATTATTGCTACCCATGCTCCATCGATGTTAAGAAGAATTGAACCAAATCAAATACGTTATTTACGTTTAAATTCTGATAGAAAAACAACTATTACAAGTATTATTTTACCTAATGAGGAACACTCCGGTGATGCCCATAAATTTGTTACTCAGGCAGTAAAGGCTTTTCCTGAAGTGTATTTTTCACGTTTAGTCGTTTTAGGAGAAGGTGATAGTGAAGAGATAGTAATACCTATGCTATTAGAAGCCAAAGGTGTGCCCATTGATGCCTTTGGAATTACAGTTGCCCCTCTTGGTGGTAGACATGTGAATCATTTTTGGAGGTTACTGGAAGGACTAGGGATCCCTCATATCACCCTTTTGGATCTTGATGTAGGAAGGTATCAAGGTGGTTGGGGGCGCATTAAGACATCTAATGATCAGATAAAAAAATGCAGGTCTGATCAACAATTAGCTGATGGTTATGTAAATATACCTAAATGGGATCATGATGAGTATAAAATAAGAGAATACTCCGGTTACTTAACAGAGTTAGAAAAACGAAACGTCTTTTTTTCTTATCCATTAGATTTAGATTTTACTATGTTGAATGCTTTTCCTTTAGCGTTTGGGATTAAGGAAGAAGATCAAGTAGCGCCTGAAACTTCCAATATAAAAGCAGTATTAGGTAAATCGCGTGAGGATGCGTCTGAATATACTGAAGAAGAAAAAAAACTATTCATCACGTACCACAAGCTCTTTAAATTAGGTAGTAAGCCAGCTGAGCATATAACCGCTTTATCTAAATTAACTAAGGAACAATTAATAGCTAATATGCCCCCTGAGTTAGATCGTTTAGTGGAAGCTATTCAATTAAGAGTTGAAGGACTTCCTGAATGATAGCTATTGAAGAGTGGCAACCTGCGGACAACTTAATACTTGAACCTAATGCGGAAAGAGCGGCTAAAAAAGGTGATGGATGCCTAGCCCTAACTGCTGGGCCAGGCGCAGGTAAAACTGAGATGCTTGCTCAACGCGCAGACTTTTTACTTAGAACAGGAACTTGCCGCTACCCAAAGAGAATACTTGCAATCTCATTTAAAGTAGATGCGAGTATTAACCTAAAAGAGCGTATAAAAAGAAGGAGTGGGAAGGGGTTATCAACGCGCTTTGATAGTTATACCTTTCATGCTTTTGCTAAAAGAATTGTTGAGAGATTTCGTCCGGTATTGATAGGGAAAAATGCTTTGAAGGCCGGTTTTACAATAGGCAATCGAATTCCTCATGAACAAATAGATTTTCAAGATCTTGTTCCGCTTGCTATTCAAATATTGAAAGACTCGCACTTAGCCCGAAATGTCTTAAGGCAGACATACACCGATGTGTTTTTAGATGAATTTCAAGACTGTACAGACCGTCAATATGAACTTATTAGAATAGCTTTTAAAGAAACAAATATTCGTTTGACGGCTGTAGGTGATACAAAGCAAAAAATAATGGGCTGGGCAGGGGCTCTTGAAGGGATTTTTGAAACCTTCAGACAAGACTTTAAAGCTGTTCCTCTTAATATGTATAGGAATTTTCGTTCAAAGCCAAAACTCCTGCAATTACAAAATGAAATTGTAAGAACCCTAGATCCATCTTCAGTAATGCCTACTGAGCAAGTTGCTGGAGAAGAGGGGGAAATAAATGTTTATTCTTTTCAGAGCTGCCAAAGTGAGGCCGATTTTCTTGCTAAACAAATACAAAACTGGATTACTGAAGAGAATATTCCCTTATCTGAAATAGCTATTCTGGTAAAAAGTCAGATCGACTTATACGCGAGACATCTTATGGTCGCATTACGTGATTTAGGCATACCATATAGGAATGAACAACAATTACAGGATCTATCTGTTGAACCCGCATCACGATTAATAATTGACTTCTTATTGAGTACTTTTGGTCAACAAGAGCCTTCTGCATGGATTCGGTTAATGGAAATATTAATCCCATTTATCGAAGATGATGACGAAAATGGAAGGCTATCTCAAAATTGGCAGCGATTTATAAAAGAAGAAAGAGGCCTTATTAATGAAAGTCCTATAACGTTAGATAACCCTGATAGGTGGCAATGCTTAAAACGGTTTATTGATAAAATAGGATTTGATAAATTAATGTCCTTATCACATGACTACGAAACGGAGTCTCGCTTAAAAGATATTCTAAATGAGACTTGCAGTAAGTTAGATAGGTTAATGGAAAGTGGTTTGAATCTTCTAGAATCTTTAAAAAGTTTTGAAGGGGAAGAAGCGGTTAGATTATTAACAATTCATAAAAGTAAAGGACTAGAGTTTGACTCTGTTGTGATATTGGGCGTTGAGGCAGAATGCTTTTGGGGGGATCCAGACGAAAACCTTTGTGCTTTTTTTGTTGCTATTTCAAGAGCTAAAGAAAGATTGATACTGACACATGCAAATTTTAGAGAGCGACCTGCTGGACATGGCGGTTTTTGGCAAAATAAAAGGCACAGGCAAAAAGAATATCTGGGATATGCAGATGGCCTTTTTTAAACTACAACTGCCTGATAGGTCCAAATAGGCACACACAGTTATAATGGTGGAGTATCATCAAATGAGTCAGAGAAAAGATACTGGCTCGAATACGAATCTGTGCCCAAAACCAATAGACCACCGTAGTATGGGTATGATGGGATATATGATCAAGGGGTCTATAGCCGTCAAGAAGTCAAGACTAACTCTTTATCAAATCATCTGTATCGAAACGTCTATTATTTTCAATATGTTATGGTATGAACAGCATTTTAAATATACAATTATTTAATTAAAGAAATATAAGTAATTGTGTCATTAGCAAAGGATAAATAAATGTCTTCAGCTTCCCTAAAGGTAGCAGTAGTAAGTGATCTTCATTTTGTAAGCAGCGAGAAGGTTAAAGACGGAAACTCTCATTCATGGTTATCATTTGATACAAATGGTAAGTTTAATGATGGTTTTTGGAGTAATTTGCTAGCTAAAATTCACACTGAAGGTATTCATGCCGATATACTTATATGCCCCGGTGATATAACGACTCATGCAGAACCAAAAGCTTTAGAGTTTGCTTGGAAAAAATTAAATGAACTCGCAAAGGTCCTTAAGTGCGATCTATTGGTAACCGCGACAGGAAACCATGATGTGAGCAGTCGTCCCGCCCCTCTGAAAAATGTAATAAGAGATCTCGATCACAATATAAGTATGGTTGAGAATTTAAAGCTTTTAGAACCACCTTATCCCTTGGTCAACTTAATTAAAAATGATGACGAATTGGCTCAAAAGAACCGAATTCATTATTTTGGTTCAGACTTTTTAATACATAATGAATCTGAGCACTATAGGTTAGTTGTTCTAAATAGCTGTGGTACTCATTCGTCTGATCCTGCTGATTATGAAAGAGGGTCTATTTCGGAGTCGACCTTAACATGGTTAGAAAAATCATTAAAGACAATGAATTGCTCTAAAAATAAGAAATTAGGTATTTTAGTATGCCACCACCATCCAATATTGCACCCTGATCAAAACCTAGGTACCTATGATTTTATGAAAGGGGGAACAAGGCTTCTGGAGATGTTGAACAATTATGGTAATTGGATAGTTGTTCATGGTCACAAGCATCATGCAAAGTTATCTTATCATTCAGTAGCCAGCAAGAAATCGGTTGTTTTTGCTGCAGGAACCTTATCAGCGCACAAAAAAACTTTAGGTGATGGTTTTGCTAATCAATTCTACATAATAAATACAGATTTAACTCAAAAAAGAGGCACTCCAAAAGGAACTCTAGATGTTTATTCATGGCAAGCTAATTGCTGGTCATTGTCAAAAAGAACTAAAGATGGGGTTTTTACGGGAGTTGGATTTGGTGATATAGGCTGTCTAGAAGAGATGGCCGAGCATATAGAGAAGCAGTTGGTTAGTTTAACCAGCACTCCGTGGGATGATATTGTGGAGCTCTTTCCTAAATTAAAACATATGGTCCCTCTTGACTTTAAACATCTTATTGCGAATCTACAGGATCTCAATGTAGATGTTAATTTCTCTGCAGATCATGAATTGGAAAGTTTAGAAAGGACCAAGGCTTAAAATGAAAATTATTTTTGATGCATTTAATGCCAAACATCTAAAAAGCGAAGAGATTGTAAATAATTTTGTATCGTCTAAACTTTTTTTAGAAACAGCTATGAACACCCATACAATACTTGTCGGGCCTCGAGGCAGTGGTAAAACTACGTTTCTTCGTATGCTGAGTAATAGTACTTTACCAAAATGGAAGGGCTACCAAGATCTAAGAGCAAGTGGCGATATAAACTACGAGGGTATATATATACCTGGTGATATCGTGTGGGGGGAAATGATGAAGTCTCTTTCTGAGGCAGGTCTAGAAAAATCATTCACTGAAGCTTTTGCTTATTCTGCTTTTTTTACACATGTATTACTAAATACCATTGAAGGGATAGAAATTTACCTTAAGAAGTTACCACCCGAGGAAATTCAAAATAAAGAATCAGAGCTGTACGAAGCTTTTATATCTATTTGTGGGATTCTAAAGCTAAAACCAGAAAAGTTCTCACTATCAAGAATACGTCACGAACTGTTTATGAAGCTCAATACACTAGGTGAATATTCAAGATATTTAAGTATTACAGGTGTTGAAAATTTCAATATAGATGTATTTGAAGAGAAAGTACCTTACGCATACTCTGAACTTAAATCTGTTTTAGATTCGGTTCTAGAAACTATAGATTTTGCGTTAGAACGTCCTGAACAGCGTTGGGCTTTTCTTTTAGATGAATTTGAAATTGCGCCCAGTTACCTTCTAAACAAAGTTATTTCTAATATGCGTTCTGGAGCAAAGAAAATAATTTTTAAAGTTGCACTTGTTCCTTGCGGATTTCATCAAGAAATTAAAAGGGAAACTAGTGATATAAATGACTATACAGTGGTAGAGCTTTGGTATGTTAAAAAAGGGGAAAGTAATGATTTTTGTAAGAATATTATTACTTCCCGATATGGAATTGATAACCCGATAATGAAACTAGGCTCAACAAAGTTTGGAACAAGTTCTAAAAAGCCTTCTAGTCATTGGTTAGATGCATTTAATGAGCTTTATGCTAAAGATAATACCTTTAAGACCTTTATTTTAGAGAAAGGTATAAAGTACAAAGAAGAACTATCGGGCGAAAAAGCTGCCTCGAATTTAGTTCGAAAAATATCTCCTGTGGTGGCATTTAGAAATGCATTTTTAAATATGAGTGGTAAGAGAAAAGGCAGGAAAGCTTTACCTGAGTTTTATTCTGGTTGGGAGGCCATATCAACTATTAGTGAAGGTAATCCTAGATGGCTTTTATCTGTATTAAACTCATTAATAGCTAACT
>JBALXO010000066.1:0-1575 GCA_036960615.1 Cocleimonas sp.
GTCGCACATGATTCATACGCGCAACATTTAAAGCCGTACCGAAACGCGATTTTATGATTCTAGAACTGAGCCAAATAAACAGTAATAGCATGCCGAAGCAGATAAAGAAAAAGAATAGTTCATTATCTGTTTCAAATCCCATGAACTGATTTCGAGTACTAATTAATAATCCATCTTCGCCGCCATAATTAGACCAAGAAATCGCAAAGTAATAAACCATTTGCGCGAAGGCGAGGGTGATCATAATAAAATACACACCTGTTGTTCTTAGCGAAATCAAACCAATAAATAAAGCTAATACCGCACTGACAGCGATTGCTATTAGCCAAAGCAATATCATTTCGTTACTTCCACCAAGACCGAATGCAAATTCGCTATTTTCACTGAAATGTAAAGCACCAATACCAGCGACATAACCGCCTAAGCCGAAGAACGCAGCATGACCTAAACTAACCATTCCGCCGTAACCTAAGGCTAGATTTAATCCAACGCCTGCCAGAGCAAACACCGTCACACGACTGATGAGATTAACGTAATAACCTTGATCTAAAAAATACGCAGCGACAGCACCTATCAATAAGACAAGTAGCATTCCGATGTTTATAGTGGTTTCCCTTCTCATATAGTGTATTCCCTAGTCATGGATTGAGAATAAACCTTGTGGACGAATCGCTAAAATCAATGCCATTAATATGTAGACCAGGACTGAAGCTAGGGATGCACTCAAAGTTGCGACGTCATCGTTGTTTATAAACAAACCCAGAATATTTGGAAGAAATACACGACCTAGGGTATCCACTAAACCAACTAAAATCGACGCGACTAAAGCACCTTTGACTGAACCGATACCTCCGATGACTATTACAACTAAAGCCAGAATCAAAACCGGTTCACCCATGCCAACTTCGACTGAATAAAGTGTACTGACCAATGCACCAGCTAATCCCGCCAATGCCGCACCTAAGGCAAAAACCAAGGTATAAATAGTGCGAATATCTACACCTAAAGCCGCAATCATTTCACGGTCAGATTCGCCTGCTCGAATGCGCATGCCTAAGCGTGTTTTGGTGATTAACAGATAAAGCCCAAAAGCGATTAATAAGCCGATTACGATAATAACTAATCGATAAATAGGATAAGAGCCGCCACCCCATAAAGCCAGTGAGCCGGATAACCAGGATGGAATATTGAGGTATAGAGGGTCAGCACCAAAAATCCAGCTAGTACCTTCTGAAATTATTAGGATAAGAGCAAAGGTCGCGAGTACCTGATCTAAATGACCACGTGCATACAAACGCCGAATAACTAGGACTTCTATGATCAATCCTGCAATAGCAGCACCACAAAATCCAGCGAGTAAACCTAATACAAAAGAGTCAGTGAGTCCTGTAATCCATGCGCAACAAAATGCTCCAATCATATACAACGAGCCGTGAGCGAGATTGATTAAGCCCATCACACCAAATACAAGCGTCAATCCTGCCGACATTAAAAATAATGTCATACCGAGTTGTAAGCCGTTTAGGAGTTGCTCAAGGAAGAGGGCAGCTGTCATGTTGTTTATATAGTTTGTTT
>JBALXO010000066.1:1675-2896 GCA_036960615.1 Cocleimonas sp.
GCATAAGCATCTTGATGATTCTCTAGCCCTTTGCTGATGATTTTGTTGGTAAACACATCGCCTTCTTTAATAACTTCACGAACGTAGATATCTTGAATAGGAAAGTTGTTATTACCAAACTTAAAGTCACCACGTGGCGATTCAAAGTCAGCAGCTTTCAAAGCAGCGCGGAAAGCATCTTTATCGCTAGCTGGCGCTTTTTTAAGTGCAGATAAAATCAAGTTAGCTGCATCGTAACCTTGGCTTGCATAAAGTGAAGGTAGACGGTCGTACTCTTTTTGAAAAGCAGGGACGAAAATCTTGTTTGCGGCGTTATCCAAATCTTTATTCCATTGCGATGAATTTCTTACCCCTAGTGCCGCATCGCCAACCGCTTGAAGGATACCTTGGTCGAAAGAAAATGCAGGACCCATTACTGGAATGGTAGAACCTGATTGTGAATACTGCTTCATAAACGCGATGCCCATGCCACCAGGAAGGAAGAAGAACACTGAATCAGCACCAGACGCTTTGATTTTTGATATTTCCACCGCGTAGTCTTTTTGACCTAATTTAGTGTAAACCTCACCAGAAACATTACCTTTGTAAAAACGTTTATAGCCTGTTAATGCGTCTTTACCTGCTGGGTAGTTTGGCGCAAGAATATAGGTGTTTTTATGTCCAGCACCGTTGGCGTAGTTACCCATCGCTTCGTGTAAATTGTCATTCTGCCAAGCAACATTGAATGAATTCTTGTGACAACCCTTACCCGCCAAAGCCGAAGGACCAGCATTTGGACTAATGTAAATAATGTCTTTCTTAACTGTTGAAGGAATAACTGCCATCGCAAGATTAGAGAATATAATACCTGTAAGAATATCGACCTTATCTTTCTGGATAAACTTATCCGCAATCTGAACTGCTTTTGCAGGTTTACGGCCATCGTCTTCGATCATTAACTCAACGTCTTTGTTATCAGACATTTTTAAAGCGAGTTTAAAACCATCGCGTACGTCTTTACCAAGGCTTGAACCACCGCCAGATAAAGTAGTAATCATGCCTATTTTAGTGGTTTCAGCGGCTGCGCCAGCACTGAGTGATATTAACAAAGCACCTAGGCTGCTTGTCAGTAATGTCTTAGATAAATTTTTCATCATACTTCCTGTGTTATTGGTTGTAGTATTGGTTACAGTAAGAGTATAGAAAAGATTTTCAGTAAGATCATCATTAGCATACAAAAAA
>JBALXO010000066.1:2996-22629 GCA_036960615.1 Cocleimonas sp.
ACTGTTTCACCCGTACTTTTTTTTACGATGATTTCTTGTGCCGTTTTTGTTGCGGTGGCGCCTTTAAAAAGGCGCCCTAAAGTTGCTAGATCGATTGAACCATAAATACCGCGAAAACCACCAGAACTAGCAGAGACACCTACGTTGCCATAAGGACTGCCATACGATTTATTGGCATCTGGTTTAACTTGTATTGTTCTTACAGAGACTACAGTACCAGTCTCGACCTGTTGTTGATTGTTCAAAGTTTGGATAGTTTTATATTTGGGTTTTTTAGGCGCATTATTAGAACAGGCACTTAGACCTAAAACGATTCCTAATGTGGCGATAACCATTATAGTTTTTGAAGATTGTTTATGCATAAACTTTATTATTTCCTTTTACGGTTTCTTTGTTCGATGTTACCTAAGCATTCAAGGTAGGCGACTTCATCTGGTGCAGTTTGATTCTGTTGAGCTTGCCAAATGGCTTCAGCGAGACATTCAATCATTTCATGCTCTGCATCGTGTACACCTTTTAGTGCAACCAAGTCCTGATAAAGTTCAGCTATTCCCGCAGGTCGATCGGTACTCACTTGTTCACGCAAACCTAAATGCATTCCCATATGTAGAAAGGGATTACTGTCGCCCATCTCAGGTAAATAATCGGCACTAATGCTGGCTTCTTTATTTTCGAGCAGCTGATGATATTCTGGGTGCTCTTTGACCACAGCAGCGATTTGTTGTTCTAAAGGGCTTAATGCTTCCTTTTGGTCCATGTGTTTTTGCCAAGTATCGCAATAGAATTGGCGCATTTGTTCGCGTTGTTGCTCAGGGTCTGAGTCGTTTGAAAACATATCACTTCCAGATTTAATTCACTCCAGCCACTATTTTAAGCTGTTGTTCTATTAATCGCGCGATTTTTTTATAACCATTTTTGTTAGGATGAATTTCATTTAACCAATCTTCACTTTCACCTGTTTGGTTTTTCTTAGCGCGTAAAATAGTATTGCGAGTATCAATGACGTGAAAATTAGGGATTCTATTTGGGTTTTTTGACAAAGCTAAAAGGCGGTTGCCGAGTCTATCAAATAGATAGTCGCTAAGAGCAATCCAATCATTCTTAGGAATCTCCGCATTTGTCATTGCAGGATGTAACCATGGCCCTAGTAGACCTATCCCAAAAAATCGAGAGGGCGAGTTATTAGGGGTTGGGTAATCGTATGTATGAACAATCATCGGAATATCATGCACTCCACGAATAGCAGCCAGTCGACGGTAATGGCTTTCAATGTTATTTAAAAAATTATCTACGGCCACCAAGTTGCAATAATCTTTTGGTTTATCTATCGTTTTTCCTACCCGTTCTAGTTTATTAAGTACTAAGGTGTGTACCTTGTCTATTAGATCGTTGCCTCCAGCACTTAGTAAAATAGCATTCCAAGGCTCGATAGTATGTTCTTCAATGGCAGACTTGAAATGGTGATTCTTTGGGATTGAGGAAATGTGTTTAAGTGTATCGCCTGGTTCAGCTAAGTTTAGAATTAAGGTTTGTTTTTGAAAACGTAAGGTATAGAGGATATTACTGAACCAGGGGTTCTTGAGCCGAAGACCGCCGATGGTGAACCAAGAGTCACCCTCGGCGATTATTTTTTGGGTATGAAAACTAGGGTCACAAAAAGAGCTTATAGCTTCAGACTCATAGCATTCTTCATAGGAACAGACACTCGGTCTTTTATTCATTGTTAGACTCGCTCCATATTATTTTGTGTATAAAAACATAACATAAAAACATAATATAAAAGCAAGAAATAACAGGGTCAATTTTGTAGAATATTGACTTAGCTTAAATGAATTTAGGCTCTATTAGGTTTATGACAGAGTTTCAGATAGCCAATGTTTTAAATTATCCGCGACTTTTTCAACGACCCGTTGACGAGCTTCGATTGCTGCCCAAGCAACATGGGGAGTTAAAATAAGGTTCGGAATATCGGCTGCTAATAATGGATGATCAGATGGTGGTGGTTCTTGTTCCAGCACATCAATACCAGCACCGGCAATTACTCCGTCTCTTAAGGCTTGCGCTAGATCGGCATTATCAACCACAGCGCCCCGCGCGCTATTTAAAAGGAAAGCACTAGGTTTCATTTTCTCTAAAAAAGCACGATTGACTAATTTATTGGTGATGGGTGTGAGTGGACAATGCAAACTTAATACATCTAGTTGTGGCAACATTTCTTCAATTAATATTCGACCTTCAGGAGCGCTTTCTGATCCAGCACGTGCTGCAATCAATATTTTCATATCAAAAGCTAAAGCTAATTTTTCAACGCCTTTAGCTAAGGTGCCGTAACCGATAAAACCTATAGTTTTGCCAGCCAGCTCTTGGATGGGATATTGCAGACTAGAAAAGTGTTCAGACTTTGACCATTCACCATTGCGTGTCATGGTTTGATATTCATTAAGACTAGTAGTAAGCGCTAACAATAAGCTAAAAACATGCTGAGAAACTGATGGTGTACCGTAATCGGTAACATTATAAGCACTGATTTCATGTGCTTTACAATAATCTAAATCGACATTATCCATGCCTGTTGCGGTGAGTAGAATGACTTTTAGATCAGGCAACTGAGCCAATAACTCACTATCGAAAACGATTTTATTAGCCACCGCGATCTGTACGTTTTGTAATCGTTCAAGTCGCTGATTTTTAGTGGTCGAATCGTATCGTTGCCAATTGTTGCAGAGCGCTAATAGATTACTTAAATCAAGATCGCCAGGGTTAAAACTGGTTTCGTCTAAGATCACAGAGTTTAAATCATTTGGTGTCATATTCTACTTCTCATCTATTTTTTCAATAATACTTACAGTAGTTTTTCTTTAAAATCACATAAATCACTAATCATACATGCGCCACATCTGGGTTTTCGTGCGACGCAGATATAACGACCATGAAGAATTATCCAATGGTGTGCATCTACTAAGAACTCTTTAGGAATGAAATGGACGAGTTTCTTTTCAACCTCAACCACATTTTTACCTTTGCCAATGCCAGTACGATTCGAAACTCGGAATATATGCGTATCAACGGCCATAGTTGCGTGTCCAAATGCAGTATTCAAAACCACATTTGCGGTTTTTCGACCCACGCCAGGTAGGGCTTCTAAAGCTTCACGGTCTTCTGGCACAATTGAATCATGTAATTCGACTAGCATTTTACAAGCAGCAATGACGTTTTTAGCTTTGCTGTTATACAAGCCGATGGTTTTGATGTATTCCTTTAAACCGTCTTCACCAAGCGCATAAATTGTTTCAGGTGTATTCGCGACAGGGAATAGTTTGTCGGTTGCTTTATTTACGCCGACATCAGTTGATTGAGCAGATAAAGTAACGGCAACCAGCAGTTCAAAAGGGCTAGAAAACCTTAATTCAGTGGTCGGTTTGGGGTTATCTTCGCGCCAACGGCGAAATATTTCGTAGCGTTTTTCGTTATTCATACAATCAGTTTAGCACTAGGAATCGGTCATAAATAAATAACTTAAATGAAAAGTGGCAAAAAGGTGGGGGGTGTCTATTTAATCAAATTATTAAGGCTTTTGTAGCTATAATATGTTTTTCAAATAGATCCTAATATAAATATTATGAATCACATTCAAATTGAAGATGAAACTCTTCAGCCTTCAAAAGTAGTATGTATCGGCAGAAACTACGTCGCTCATATCGAAGAGTTAAATAACGCTATTCCAGACCAACCTGTGATTTTTATTAAACCTAATTCTGCAATCTCGGATAATATTAATTTAAACGGTGAAGATGAGATTCATTACGAAGGAGAGATCTCTTTTGTCATTAAAAACAATCAGATATCTGCTGTAGGATTTGGTCTAGATTTAACTAAAAGAACAGTGCAATCAAAACTTAAAGCCAAAGGTTTGCCTTGGGAGAGAGCCAAAGCATTTGATGGGTCCGCGTTATTTAGTGAATTCAAAACGCTTAATGGAAGTATTGAAACTTTGAGATTAGAGCTGCACATCAATGGTGAATTAATTCAACAAGGTGGCTGTGACTTAATGTTATTTAAGCCTGATGCTATTTTGAAAGATGTGAGTAGCTTTCTTACGCTTGAAGATGGTGATGTGATTATGACAGGAACGCCAGCAGGTGTTGGTCAGATAAAGTCGGGTGATGAGTTTGTGGGTAAAATATTCTCTGCTGATCAGTTGCTTGTTGATAGGACATGGTTAGTAAATAAATAGTTTTACTTTACTTAACGCCTGAAAACCACCTAAAAGGTGGGGGGTGTCTTGTATGATTCCAGATACAACATAAAAGGATAATCATGGCTATTAGCGCCACCATTAATAAAGTTTCTTTGAATATTGCGGATATGGATCGGCATTACTATCAAACGCATGAAATAACCGCGGCACAACACCCCTCGGAAACGGATTTCCGTTTTATGATGCGAATGACAGCATTTGCATTTAACGCGACAGAGAATTTAAGTTTTACTAAGGGTTTAAGCTCTGAAGACGAGCCTGAAATTTGGCAGAAGTCTCTGATTGATGATATTGAGCTTTGGATTGATTTTGGACAGTTGGATGATAAGCGTATACGTAAAGCTTGTGGTCGTGCTGATCAAGTGATTATTTATACTTATAATGATGGCAAAGCGAGTATTTGGTGGGAGCAGATCAAAAATAAACTAGACCGTTATCGTAACCTTAGTATTATTCATATTGTGGTAGAAGAAGGTGTTGAGGCCTTGGTGAATCGGAACATGCAATTGCAGTGTAATATTCAAGATGGTGAGATGTATTTGGGTGATGATGAACAATCGTTCACGGTTCGTTTGGAAAAGCGCAAATAATTAAATTGATAGACATATACTAGTCAATAGGCGCATTTAACGTAACATCTTTAGTAATTATACCTCCTCGATTACCAACTTTAATTGAACCATAACGCTGTTCAAAGCTTTCCGGTAATTCTCGATCACCTTCTATAGATAACCACAGACGGAATAGATGACGACGGTTTTCAGGTTCTGGCCAATCTAAAAATCCAGTACGATCATGTAACATAGAATGATTATGTACAAACTGCATGTCACCGTGTTGGAGTTGCATGGATAAATTTAGGCTGGGTTCATTCGCCAGCGAATCAAACAAGTTTAATGCTTCGATGTGTTGTTCTGTAAGTCTAATGGCATCAGGAAAGCGTTGGGCGCTATCAATATATTGGCGTTGATAGATTCCTGTCAATCTGCCTTGATTCCAGTTAAACACAGGGATTTCAAAGTAGGGCTTAGCACCTTCAGGGACTTCTCCACGTCGATCTGTTGAGATTGGCTGAAATAATAGTTCTGCTAAATCTGGACGTAGTAGCATCATTTCATTGTAGATGGTTTCGGTGCTTACAAGCAACGATGCACCACCTTCTTGGGCTTTTTTTAAGCACAACAAACCCACCACATCAGCAGAGTCTGTGTGAAATGTTTGGCGTTCGGAGGTTTGATAAATGCGTGCATTTGGGTCATCAGACTTCGCACCGATATCGCGAACATGTCCTAATATATGACCTGCAGCATTCTGTGATCTGGCATTACCTAAATGTACGCCAATGCCACAAAAAATGGTGGCTGATCCTTGTTGGCTATATTTATCAGTAGCTAAGCCACGTAATACTCCAAAGCCAATTCCCTCAATGAGATCATGTTTTAAGGTGGAGAGTTTAGCTGCTAGGGTTGGTAATGGAAATTCTTCCTTAGTAATTTCCCCTATGTCTTTTCCTAAAGATAAGTAATTTTGTGCTGCTGTTTCTAGTTCAGTAACTTCAGCAGAGCTAAATGTTGTGATCCATTTATCGGGAGTTCGAGCTAGGTCTTGACCTGTCCAGCTTGCTGGCGTGTCTAGTTGTTTAGGCGGTAAAGGAAAAACATCATAGCTGTGCATAATCAAATTATCCGTTTTAAAACACAAAATGGTAAGTATGCTAAAAAGTGGCGGGGTGTCTTTTTCGTCATATTAAACCCTCTTAATGATGTATTTGAGTATTACTTAAGAAAACGAATAGTCGTACTTAAAACCATTCGGATTATGAATCTGTGCATGGAAAGACACTATGACGCGATCTTTTTCACCTGCATAAGGGAAAGGCATGTGTTTTAGGTGTGGAGGAAATACGACTAATTTGCCATCTTCAGGATATGAATCGAAATGAGTATCCTGTAAATAGACGTTACCAAATTCGCCATGTCCACCTGCGCTGGCTTCCATGTTTGGTCCATAAAAACGTGTTACTCCATTGGGTAAATCACCTTTATTTACATCTTCTTTTGATCTGTCAGCATTCGCTGCATCAACATAATAAACACCTGACCAAGAGCAGTTGCCGTGGACATGAGTTTCTTGGAATTTGTGCTCATTAGTGATTTGAAACCAAAGTCCAGTGATTTCAATATTCAAGTCTGTCACGTTCTTCCAATAAGGACCATTGACCTCACTCGCGATTTCAAAAACCCCATCCATAATAAATTTAACCAGTTTTTGTAATGCAGGCTCATCTTTATAAAGCGCGTAAATATTGTCTTCACTGACAAACATTGGCTTTCTAGTCTTTTCGAGTTTATTGCGATGCACTGTAAAAAGCTCCATCAACTCTTTATTTACCTTTTGGTGCTGACCAAATTTCTTCACCAAAATAGGCGTTGGCCACAATAAATGTAAGTTTGGATTCTTCTTTTGTGCTTTTGGTGGAGTCTTTTTCATCAAAATCTCTATTCTAGTCTAGGGTTATTTTGGTTTAGTAAGATGACTTTACTTAAGTGATTAGAATAGTCGTAATGCTTAAATTTTTCAATCAGCTTTACAACTTAGGCTAGCCCCTTTAATGGAAAACAGGCAAAAAGATGGGGATGTCTTTTATCTCTTTGAGTGAAATTAAATAGAATAATATTTTCAATATTAGTCCCTTCTAAGTCTGTTTCATAACATCGTGGTATGTTACGATTCGCTCCTAATATTTCTATAATTATTAGTAAACATATTTAACCCCCTTTCACCTACTTGGTGAACATAAATATGTTTAGTAAATCAGCGGATAGCTTCTATGACACGTTATATCTTCATCACCGGTGGTGTTGTTTCTTCTCTTGGAAAAGGTATTGCCGCCGCTTCCCTCGGTACAATTCTTGAAGCGCGTGGCCTTTCTGTCACGATGATGAAGCTTGATCCTTACATTAATGTTGATCCCGGTACGATGAGCCCGTTTCAACATGGTGAAGTATTTGTTACTGACGATGGTGCAGAAACTGATCTGGATTTAGGTCATTACGAACGTTTCGTGAATTTCACTGCAACTCAGTTAAATAACTTCACTACTGGTCGTATTTATCGCACGGTAATTCGTAAAGAACGTCAGGGTGATTACCTTGGTGCGACAGTGCAGGTTATTCCTCACATTACTGATGAAATCAAAAGTTCAGTTCGTGCAGGAGCAGAAGGTTACGATATTGCCATGGTCGAAGTCGGCGGAACAGTAGGTGATATTGAATCATTACCGTTCATGGAAGCGATTCGCCAAATGGGTGTAGAAGAGGGTAGTAATGCCTTATTTATGCACTTAACTTTAGTACCTTATTTAGCGGCCGCAGGTGAGTTGAAAACCAAACCAACACAACACTCGGTGAAAGAATTACGCTCGATTGGTATTCAACCAGACATTCTTTTGTGCCGCAGTGAACGGCCTATCCCTGATAAAGATCGTCGTAAAATTTCTTTATTCACTAACGTAGAAGAAAGAGCGGTTATTCCTGCATTAGATATGGATAACATTTACAAAATTCCATTATGGTTACATTCGCAAAATCTTGATCAAATAGTCGTTGAAAAAATGAAATTAGAAAACCTACCAGAAGCCGATCTTACAGATTGGGAGTTGGTAGTGAACCGCATGGCCTATCCAAAGTCTGAAGTGACAATTGCAATGGTGGGTAAATATGTTGATTTAACAGAATCATACAAATCATTAAACGAAGCATTGAGCCACGCAGGTATTCAAACTGAATCAAAAGTAAATATTAAGTATATTGATTCGGAAAAGATTGAAAAAGAAGGCTTGGGTGAACTTGAAGGTGTTGATGCGATATTAGTACCAGGTGGATTTGGTTCACGTGGTGTCGAAGGTAAAATTTTAGCAATTCAATATGCTCGTGAAAATAAGATCCCCTATATGGGAATTTGTTTAGGCATGCAATTAGCAGTAATTGAATATGCACGTAATTGTGCAGGTATTGGAAACGCGAATAGTACCGAATTTGTACAAGACACTCCTGATCCTGTGATCGGATTGATTACGGAATGGATGACTGAAGAAGGTCAAGTTGAACAACGCGACGAAGCTTCTGATATGGGTGGCACGATGCGTTTAGGTGGTCAGAAATGTTATCTCACTAAAGGTACTTTAGCCCATGAAACTTATGGTGCAGATGAAATCGTTGAGAGACATCGCCATCGTTATGAGTTCAACAATAACTATAGTGATGTTTTAACTAAAAACGGTATGGTTTTGTCTGGCGTATCTCATGACAAGACTTTGGTTGAAATGATTGAGCTGCCAGATCATCCATGGTTTATGGCGTGTCAGTCACATCCTGAATTTACCTCGCACCCTCGTACTGGACATCCTTTCTTCACAGGATTTATTCGTGCAGCTTTGACTTATCGTGATGCTAAGTAGTAAGCGTATTATTAGAAACTGATTATAAACAGGGTATAAATATGAAATTATGTCATTTTGAGGTAGGCCCTGATAAGCCATTCTTTTTATTATCTGGACCTTGCGTGGTTGAGTCTGAAAAACTCACTACAGAAATTGCGATTAGTCTAAAAGAAATGACAGATGAATTGGGTATTCCATTCATCTTTAAAGCTTCATTTGATAAAGCCAATCGTTCTTCACACAACAGTTATCGTGGCCCGGGAATGGAAGAGGGCTTACGTATTCTAGAACAGATCAAAAAAGATTTAAATGTACCCATCGTTACCGATGTGCATGAAGATACACCTTTAGATGAAGTTGCATCAGTAGTTGACCTATTACAAACACCTGCATTGCTATGTCGTCAAACGAATTTCATTCAAAACGTTGCGAAACAAGGCCTTCCTGTAAATATTAAAAAAGGTCAGTTTACTGCGCCTTGGGATATGAAGAACGTATCTGATAAAGCTAAGGCAACAGGTAATGATCAAATCATGGTCTGTGAACGTGGTTATACATTTGGCTATAACACATTGGTTTCTGATATGCGTGGCTTAGCCACGATGCGTGAAACGGGTTGTCCGGTGGTATTCGATGCAACACACTCGGTACAACAGCCCGGCGGTTTAGGCAGTAAGTCAGGCGGTGAACGTCAGCATGTTCCAGTATTGGCTCGTGCAGCAATGGCTGCGGGTATTTCAGGAATATTCATGGAGTCACATCCAAATCCTGAAGTAGCAAAAAGCGATGGTCCTAATTCATGGCCAACAGGTCGTATGCGTGAACTATTAGAGATGTTAATGAAGATTGATCAAGCAGTTAAAACAACATCATTCTTAGAAGAAACACTTTAATATCTTCTAATACTATCTGAAAAGACACCCCCTACCTTTCTGGCCATATTGCCTTTCATTAAAAGGTATACGATCTAATAGATAGTTAAACATATTAAGTAACAAATTTAACAGGAAATATTATGTCTGAAATTACAAACATCCATGCGCGCGAATTGATCGATTCACGAGGTAACCCAACCGTTGAAGCTGTTGTTACTTTGGCTGATGGTAGCCAAGGTAGTGCTATTGTTCCCTCTGGGGCATCTACTGGCGCAAGAGAAGCGATTGAATTACGCGATGGCGATAAGTCACGTTTCATGGGAAAGGGCGTTTTAAAAGCGGTTGCTCATGTCAATACTGAGATCGCTGACACCATCAAAGGTATGGATGCGAATGATCAGGCTGATCTTGATAAAGCTATTATTGAATTAGATGGCACTCACAATAAATCACGTTTAGGTGCTAATGCACTACTTGCTGCATCTTTAGCGTCTGCTAAAGCGGCAGCAAATTCAAAAGGCGAAGCTTTATACCAACATCTCGGCGGTGTATTTGGTACTCAAGGACAGTTTAAACTTCCTGTTCCAATGATGAATATCATCAATGGTGGTGAGCACGCTGATAACAGCGTCGATATGCAAGAATTTATGATTGTTCCAGTGGGTGCTCCAAGTCTAGCTGAAGCGGTTCGCTATGGTACTGAAGTATTCCACCATCTGAAATCAGTACTATCAAAGAAAGGCATGAGTACAGCTGTAGGTGATGAAGGTGGTTTCGCACCTGATTTATCATCTAATGAAGAAGCTATCGAAGTAATTTTACAAGCGATTGAAAATGCTGGTTTTACCGCAGGGAAAGATATATATCTTGGTCTCGATTGTGCCGCATCTGAATATTACAAGGATGGTAAATACGTACTTGCCGCTGAAGGTAAAAGTTTTGATGCCGCAGGCATGGTTGATTACTTGGAAAATTGGGTAAATCAATATCCGATCATTACTATTGAAGATGGTTTAGACGAAGCTGATTGGGACGGTTGGGCGTTTTTGACAAAACGTTTGGGCGATAAAATCCAATTGGTAGGTGATGATCTATATGTAACTAACCCAAGCATCTTTGCTGAAGGTATTGAGAAGAATATCGCAAACTCGATTTTGATTAAATTTAATCAAATCGGTACTTTAAGTGAAACACTTGAAGCAATTCAAATGGCTCATAAGGCAAATTATACAGCTGTGGTTTCTCATCGTTCGGGTGAAACAGAAGATACATTTATCGCTGATTTGGCTGTTGCAACAAATGCAGGTCAAATTAAGACGGGTTCACTATCGCGCTCTGATCGTATAGCTAAATACAACCAATTGATTCGCATTGAAGAAATGCTAGGAACTCAGGGCGTTTATGCAGGTAAATCTGCGTTTAAACATCTTTAGTTTTTAAACGGATCATCGTCAGTTCCATTCATTTGGTCAATGAGTGGTGCTGGCTTATACTGTTATCAAAGACACTTTATTACCATTGGTTTTTATCCATCAGATTATGAAAGCACTGCTCATTATATTTTCACTACTACTAGTATTGCTGATTGCAGGACTATGGATAGGACCAGGAAGTTATCCTGATCGCTGGCGTTTAGACGACCGTACAACCATTCAAGAACAAGAAAATACGACTAAAACAAAAGAGATCAATAAAATTCAAGCTGAGTTAGAAGATGTATCATCAAGCAAAGAAGCTTTAGAAGAACGCGCACGCAGTGAATTAGGCATGACCAAAAAAGGCGAGACCTTTTTTGAAGTGATTATGCAACCTGACACAAAAAAACGAAAACAAAATATCGCAGAAGAAAGCCTCATAGAAAAAAATACTTCTCAAGAGCTAGATAACACTGTTACAAATGAATCTGAAACAGTAAAGCAAACGAACTAAACGACTATGACTGATCAGCAGTTATCTTCTCAGGTTTTGTCTAAGTCATCTAAAGTTTGGGTTGTTATTCCAGCCGCAGGGATAGGGCAGCGAATGAAGTCTGAACTGCCAAAACAATATCTTAAAATTCACGATAAGACTCTGATAGAACACACTTTGGATTGTTTTCTAGGGCATGAACAAGTAGCTGGTATTATCGTAGTTTTGAATCCTGATGATCAAGATTGGCAATTCCTTAATATCGAGTCAAAAACTACACCATTATTTACCGTGAATGGTGGTTCAAATCGCAGCGATTCAGTTATTCAAGGTTTACGTTGTTTGGATGAAGAACATAATATACCTGCCAATACATGGGTCATGGTGCATGATGCTGCCAGACCATGTCTTACTAAAACAGATCTAAATGCGCTATTAGAGCTTCGTGAAATCAATTGTATTGGTGGTTTATTGGCTTCTCCCGTAACAGATACAATGAAACGTTCAGTAAATAATAAAAGTTCTGATAGCCTTAAATCAGTATCACACACCGAATCACGAGAAAATCTTTGGCATGCATTAACACCACAAATGTTTCGCTTGGGTACATTGCAGAAGGCTTTAACTCATTCTGTTAGTAAAAGGTATAAAGTTACAGATGAATGTTCTGCAATGGAGTTTATGGGTGAGAAACCAATCCTTGTGAAAAGCACTCATAACAATATTAAGATCACAAACCCAAGTGATATTGCATTGGCATCGTTTTTGTTAAGTACAAATAATATTAGTGAGGAAGAGGCATGATTCGAATAGGCAATGGCTATGACGTGCATGCATTTACCGAAGGTGATTTTATTACTTTAGGTGGTGTTGAAATCTCATACGATAAAGCTTTTCTTGCTCATTCCGACGGAGATGTATTAATTCATGCTTTAGTCGATGCCTTAGCTGGTGCTTTAGCACTTGGTGATATTGGTCAGTTTTTCCCTGATAATGATCCAAAATATGAAAATATTGATAGCCGAATTTTGCTTAGACATGTCTATTCATTAATTACAGAAAAGCAATATAGGTTGGTTAATTGTGATTGTACAATCGTTGCTCAAAATCCAAAAATGGCACCTCATATTGAAGCGATGAGAAAAAACTTAGCCACAGATTTGAAATCACAGGAAAGCCAAATAAGTGTTAAAGCGACTACTACAGAAAAGTTAGGTTTTACTGGAAGGGAGGAGGGTATTTCGGTTTATGCTGTAGTACTTCTTGAAAATTTTGAGAGGGAATCAAAGTAGTTATTAAAAGCTTGAAGTAGTGACTTAATAATTAGATTTACGCTTTTCTTAAGTTGTAATTAGGCCGTTCATTTGAATCAAGTAGTTGTTTGTCATGAAGCCATGCCAATGCATCTTCGGCATCTCCTTCAAACCAAGCTTTAGCCGAACCTAGGCGAAAGGTATAACCCCAGCTGTCCATATCTTGCATCATGCGTTCACTCGTCATGTCTGATAGGTCATTAGCAAGCAAAATCTGTAAATAGCAGACAGCGTTTTCCTCATCGTATCCACCTTCAGCATTGGTATCTAGATTTCTGCGGCGTTTTTCATCCATACAAATATAGTGGCAGCTCTCATGCAATAAAGAATGGATCGGAGTGTCCTCGCGAACGTAAACTTTATTCGTAATAAGACCTGCTTCAGAGTCACCCCAAAAACTTCCAAATATGGCTTGATCATTTTTAAGTAGATGAAGTGTTAGTTGATATTTTTTAAGTAAGCTTTTGATATCATTGATAGAGCAATCAATGACTTTCAGAATTGAATGATTGGATATAGATTCTACTGAGGATAGTGTAGATGTTGATTCAGATAACAAATCAGTATCAAGAGGTTCAGTCAATGGTTTGATTTTCTAAGTTTAGTTGAGTTATTTTGAGCTTCTCATTCACGTTTTCTGCGGAAACTGACGCTGTTCCTTCTCGTGTTAACCACTTTGTTTCGCCGACCAATTTATAACGAGATAGAAATTTACCTTTGCCTTCTAGTGTTCCAGCAACAGATGTCCAATTAAAATCAAATAAAACCATTTTTCTTTCATTGGTTATTTTAAACAACGTTGAAAGCTTTTCATTTAACTGTTTATCGGTTTGATTTTTAATATCAGGTGAATTGGCAAGTATAGGCTTAATAGCATCGACATCACCTTGTTCATAAGCACTTTCGAGATCTTTTAAAAGCATCTGCAGTTTGGTACTAGTTGCTTGAATAGGTTTTATGTGGGTGTTTTGAGAAAATTCTGATTTTTCGGTGCTAACTTTAATCAGTTGTTGAGCTTCAACAATATTCTCTTGTCGTGAACTGTTTGCAGTTATTAGCTCAGGGTTTGCAGGGTGGTAAGACTTGCCTACAGCTGCCACTAAAGCAAATATAGTAATGCTTGAAACAATAGCTATAGCCGTTTTCATATTAGATATATGAGTTTCGGCTTTTCTGGTTGCTTGATAATAGCTCTTTGGTGGTCTTCGACTTTCACTAAAGCTGATCGCTTCTTGTGTTTTATCTTCAATTTTCAATCTTTGATAAGCTTTTGTAATAATCGCCGCATATGTTTCCGCATCGGGTCTAACACTGAGATCAGGATGATAAATTTTCATTAATAATTGGTAATGAAATTTATGCAGTTGTGATGATTCAAATTTATCACTTCCTAATATCTTCTCATCACTATTGCTTTCAACAACTATGGCTTGTTCAATAAAATTAAAAAGTGAAGTTGATAATTCATCAGGATCAAAGCCATTGGTATTGGCAAACTCATTAAGTTGTTTTTTTGAAGAACAGAGTCGTAATAAATCAGTGATACCTTGAGGAAAATCTGAATCTGGAAGGCATAACCACGCCATTTCTTCGGGATATTTTTTAAGACGGACTGCTTGATGTATTGCGGGGGTATTCATTGGTAAATTTATCCTAGCAAAAATATCAATAAAGTTCTAATGAAGATGAATCAACAGTATTTATTAGATATATGTAAACAATTCTATGTTTTATTAATAGTTCAGTAGGAAGTTGTTGTATTTTGTTCATTTTAAATGGGAATTTTTTTAATTTATTCAAAGCTATTGCTGAGTTCTATAAGTAGTGAGGCTTGGGTTTATTTTAGGTCTAGGTGTTTAAATAAAAAAGATACTAATTTGGTCTTTGTTTTAGCGTACTTTTTGAAGATCATCTTCTGTCATAAATTTGGGCCTAGCTTTAGTCACTTTATTAGTTTCTGCACGGATAGCAAAAGCCCTGCCAACGGGTCCCGAGTTATCTTGTCCGATAGCTTCTTCAATTTCATCAATACGTTGATTTAATTCATCTAAGTGAGATGAACCAGAGTTTTTCTTATTTGCTTGTGCTTTTTTAATGGGATTACCAGCAGCTACTAGGTTAGTAACTGTAGGTACATTATTGTTGTTTGGTTTTTTGCGCATAGGGACGCTTTTTTACAATTGATGATACCCCAAAGTATACCCACGGTCTCTGTAGAACGAATATCGTTTACGACCAGCGGTAATGATTTCTTCATTATTATCTAAAATTTCAGCAACTTTTAAGAAGCGCGAGAAAAATACAGGACGTTGATTAGATAAATTGATCAGGTAATCACATTCAGTTAAAGGTTCAAAATCATGCGATATATTGATTTGCTTCGGTTTGGTAATGTCTTTTAAATCTGCAGAAGCTTTATTGGGTATTGGTTCTGTAGATTCAGTATTCACAATACTATGTGGAATAAAACTAGTTACATCTTTATTCCATAAATAATCATCTATTTTGGTACTAGTCATCTCTGAGTCTGTATGAATATGAATTTTGAGATCACGCTGTATGGCACGTTGAATCAAGCGGTAAGCAATAGAAATTCTATGCTCTAAGCCTTGTTCTTTACTTACATAGAAGTTTATTTCGGTCATTTCGTTCGATTACTTGAGTTTATTTGATAGTAAGAGGGTGTAAAGACACCCCCTACCTTTTGGCCTGTTTTCAGCGTATAACTTATTGTTCAGCAGCACGATTAATCAAATATTGCGATAACAATGGCACTGGTCTACCTGTCGAGTCTTTACCTTCCCAAGCTGTACCTGCAATATCAAGATGTGCCCATTTATATTCTTTAGTAAATTCACCCAAAAAGCATGCCGCCGTTATCGTGCCTCCACCACCCGCACCAATATTACCGAGATCTGCAAAAGAACTTTTCAATTGCTTTTTATAGTCATCACCCATAGGCAGTTGCCAGGCACGATCATTGATAGTATTTCCAGCGGCTAAAATGTCATTTGCTAATTCATCGCTATTTGAAAGAACCGCGCAGATGTGATGTCCCAAAGCAACAATACATGCGCCTGTTAGAGTTGCGGCATCAATCACAACTTCTGGTTTGTATTTGCCAACATAGGTAAGCGCATCACATAATACTAAACGCCCTTCAGCATCTGTGTTCAATACTTCGATTGTTTTACCTGCCATTGAGGTCACAATATCACCAGGTTTTGATGCGCGACCACTTGGCATATTTTCAGCAGCAGCTAAAACAACAACGACATTGATCGGCAATTTCATTTCAGCACAGGCTTTTAAGGTACCGAGCATTCCTGCTGCACCACCCATGTCAAACTTCATTTCATCCATACTGGCACCCGGCTTCAATGAAATACCGCCTGTATCAAATGTGATGCCTTTACCTACTAAAGCAATTGGTGCTTGTTTTTTATCTTTTGCACCATTGTATTCAAGAATAATCATTTTGCCGGGTTCGTCACTGCCTTTACTAACTGAAAGGAAAGAACCCATGCCCAACTTTTCCATATCCTTTTCTTCAAGAATATCGATTGTGATATTTTTATATTCTTTAGCAACAATCTCTGATTGTTTAGCAATATAGGTAGGGGTACAAACATTGCCCGGATGATTCGCTAAATCTTTAGCCAAGCGCATACCTTCTACAATAGCAGCGCCATTTTCGATAGCTGTTTTAAGTTCAGACTGATTAGCGTTATCAATAGCAGTTAATGCTACTTTAACTTTCTTAAGTTTAGATTCTTCTTTTGCATCACTTTTATAATCAAGTAGTTGATAATCACAGTCACCATGTGCAATAACGATTTGAGTAAATGCTCGAGCAGCATCATCAGCACTAAAGGTATCTGTAAGATAAAAACTTAAGCTTTTAATTTTACTTGTTTTGATGGATTTAGTAGCCGCTTTAACAGCCTTGTTCAACGCGACCGTATCAAATGAGTCTTGATCTCCACAACCTAACATCAAGACACGAGAGGCTTCAACGCCCTTGATTTTATAAAGCATCTGAGTTTGTTCTAAGCTTCCTTTGAAGTCTCCAGAGTCAATAATTTCAGTTAACGCACCATTACTCATTTCATCTAATTGTTTCGCAGAATCACCCAAGATAGCGTGTTTTTTATTAGAAAATACGGCGACTACAATACAATCGCTTTTATTCGAAGAGGGTGTTGCTGATGTATCTAATTTGTAATGCATTTGAAGTCCATATTTGAATTAAAGTTATGTTGTATTTAAAGTGATTCGTTTATTAAACAGGTAAAGAATTTTAAAGCAGACTAGCACAATAATAAATAGTAAAAACAACGTTCTTTTTTCTATGCGCTATTAGGCCTTTACTATATAATACCGCGTTTTTTCAGCCACGATAATTGTTCTTTGATTCTTTAGTTTTTATGGTTAAAGAAGGTTTAGCATAAGTATCAGGCAAAGCATTCGTTATGTGTATTAATCCTATCATTGTGTCTAGGCTTATTTAACGGATTTATTTCAGAACAACAACCATATAGAGAATAGTCATGTCAGCAGACCTATCTAAATACCGTAATATCGGCATCTTCGCACACGTAGACGCCGGTAAAACGACAACTACAGAGCGTATCCTAAGTCTTACAGGTAAAATTCATAAAATCGGTGAAGTACACGATGGCGAATCTACAACAGACTTCATGGAACAAGAAGCAGAGCGTGGTATCACGATCCAGTCAGCTGCAGTAAGTGCATTCTGGAAAGATCACCGCATGAATATCATTGATACACCGGGTCACGTTGACTTCACTGTTGAAGTATATCGTTCACTTAAAGTACTTGATGGTGGCGTAGGTGTTTTCTGTGCATCAGGTGGTGTTGAGCCACAGTCAGAAACTAACTGGCGTTACGCAAACGATTCTGAAGTTGCTCGTATTATCTTTGTAAACAAATTAGACCGTATTGGTGCTGACTTCAAACGTGTTGTAAAACAAGTGGAAGATGTATTAGGTGCTAAACCATTAGTAATGGTTTTACCGATTGGTGTTGAAGATACTTTCAGTGGCGTAGTTGATCTATTGACTCGTAAAGCATGGGTATGGGATGGTTCTGACGATCCATTAAAGTACACCATTCAAGACGTGCCAGCTGATATGGTTGACGAAGTTGAAGAATACCGTGAGATGTTAATCGAAACTGCTCTTGAGCAAGACGATGACGCGATGGAAATGTACCTAGAAGGTGAAGAGCCTGCTATGGACGTTATCAAGACGTGTATTCGTACAGGTACTCGTAAACTTGACTTCTTCCCAACTTACACTGGCTCTGCATTTAAGAACAAAGGTATCCAGTTAATATTAGATGCTGTTGTAGATTACCTTCCTGATCCAACTGAAGTTGATCCTCAGCCTCTTACTGATGAAGAAGGTGTTGAGACGGGTGAATTCGCTATTGTAAGTACTGATGAGCCCCTACGCGCATTAGCATTTAAAATAATGGATGACCGTTACGGTGCATTAACGTTCTTACGTATTTATTCAGGTAAGCTTGAGAAAGGTACTTCTGTACTAAATACCTTTACGGGTAAGACAGAAAGAATAGGTCGTATCGTAGAAATGTCAGCTGATGATCGTATCGAGCTCGAATCTGCACAAGCTGGTGACATTGTTGCTGTATTGGGTATGAAGAATGTACAAACAGGTCACACATTATGTGATCCAAAGCATCCTTCAACACTTGAAGCAATGGTATTCCCTGATCCAGTTATCTCAATCGCAGTATCGCCAAAAGATAAAGGTGGTTCTGAGAAGATGGGTGTTGCGATCGGTAAAATGGTTGCAGAAGATCCATCTTTCCGAGTTGAGACTGACGAAGATTCTGGTGAGACTATTCTTAGAGGAATGGGTGAATTACACCTAGATATCAAAATTGATATCCTCAAGCGTACTCATGGTGTTGACGTTGAAGTTGGTAAGCCACAGGTTGCATACCGCGAGACAATCACACAACGTGTTGAAGACAGTTACACTCACAAGAAGCAATCTGGTGGTTCTGGTCAGTTTGGTAAGATCGATTACATTATCGAGCCAGCAGAAGTTGGTGAAGGTTATATCTTCGAATCAAAAGTTACTGGTGGTAATGTTCCTCGTGAATACTGGCCAGCGGTTGAGAAAGCATTCAAAGGCATGATGGATACTGGTGTACTTGCTGGTTATCCTTGTCTTGACCTTAAAGTAACGTTATTAGACGGTGCTTATCACGCGGTTGACTCATCTGCGATGGCATTTGAATTAGCTGCAAAAGGTGCTTTCCGTCAGACAATGCCTAAAGCTGGCGCTCAGATAATCGAGCCGATCATGAAGATCGACGTATTTACTCCAGAAGATCACGTTGGTGATGTTATTGGTGATATGAATCGTCGTCGCGGCATGATCAAGTCACAAGAGTCAGGTCCAACAGGTGTTCGTATTAAAGTTGATGCGCCACTATCTGGAATGTTTGGTTACATCGGTGACTTACGTACAATGACATCTGGTCGTGGTCAGTTCTCTATGGAGTTTTCACACTACATGCCTTGTCCGAAGAACGTAGCGGAAGAAGTTATCAAAGAAGCACACGAAAGAGCAGAAGCGAAGAAGAAGAAATAAACTTCGTTTTAGTTCATAAAAAAAGCCCCGTCTTCGGGGCTTTTTTTATGGGTGATATTTGCTGAAAAGTGCCAAGCCGAGGCTAACCGAGACAATATTGGAGCACAGCGACGACTACTCGAAGAGCGGGTTATTTAAAACCCATAAAAGTAGGGGGGTGTCATCTAAACAGTCAAAAAGTAGGGGGGTGT
>JBALXO010000067.1:0-2927 GCA_036960615.1 Cocleimonas sp.
AGGGCGATTTGCTCTGATTTTAATGCGGCAATTGTTTTAGGTGTGACCTCAGCGAAAACCAATAAGGTAAGCGTGAGAACACCCGTGGCGATCGCAACGCCTGCATTGCCACCCAAACGAAAGCCGATATAGGTCGCAAGCTGAGTGATCAAAATATTCACTAGATTATTACCAATTAAAATAACGCCGATTAAACGATCTGGTTTTTCTAATAGCTGCGATGCGAGCTGAGCACCTTTGTTATCTTTGGCAAGGTGTTTGAGTTTGTAGCGATTAAGCGACATTAGTGCGGTTTCTGTTCCTGAGAAAAACGCGGACAGTAAAAACAGAATAAAGAGTATGAAAAACAATACTCCGATTGGAGTTTCGTTGATATTCACTAGGTAGTTGAACTCTTAGAGGCTTGTTCGTGGTTAGAAACAGGCAAAAAGGTGGGGGGTGTCTTTTTAAGCATATTAAGATGTTGTTCTTGATAGATGGTACTCACTTCTTCCTCAATCACAAACTCTTGAATAAATTTTGAGCCAAAGAATGACAATGCCAACACTGCAAAGCCAGAAATTGTCCAACGCACGGCAGTCTTGCCGCGCCAACCGTATTTCCAGCGGCCTAGTAATAATGCCGAAAAAATAATCCAAGATAAAATAGAAAGTATAGTTTTATGCGCAACGCTTGAGCCAAATAAATTATCTAAATAATAAAAGCCTGATAGTAGGCCAATACTCAATAGTATTACGCCAACGCCAATAAGATTAAAAAGAAAATATTCCATATCTTCCAGCGCGGGTAAGGTACGAAAGAAATTACTTTGCTGCGGGTTTTTAAGGCGCTTATGTAAAAAATTATTCTGTGTGGCGAGTAAAATAGCTTGAATAGCCGCAAGCATTAATGTGCTGTAGGCTAGTAAAGATACTAAGATGTGAATACCTAAGCCACTATTAATTTTTATTGTGTTGTCTGTGCTTCCATTACTAAGCATCAGAAAAATAATACTAAGTACGGTAAAAGGTAAAATAACGACTGCTAGTGCTTGGATTTTTCTACTCAACGTGGAAATAAATAAAATTAAACTGATAAACCACATCACGTAAGAGCCTAAAGATACGAAGCTGAGACTAAGCTCTTCGGAGTTCGTCAAAGGCGTAATAATGCTAAAAAGATGGTCAGATAGCGCTATGCCCCAGGTAATAAAATAGACTTTGCTAGTTCCTGCTTTTTTTTCTTCAGTAGTATCAGGTGTTCTGATGCTCGCTTGCACACTTCGGGTAATTAGCACCCAAGTGATAATATAAAAAGCAATAGCGGTCAGGTTTAGCAGGTTAGATGTCATTTATTTAGCTGATAGATTATCTATTAATATTTAATTCGGATACTGATAATTCATTATAGAGTAATGCTAGCTAATGTTATACTACGTCCACATTAAACATCATCATTTTATGAGTTAACCACCATGTTTGAAAATTTAAGCGATCGTCTTTCCTCTACAGTCAAAAAACTCAAAGGTCAGGCGCGATTAACCGAAGATAATATTAAAGAGTCTATGCGTGAAGTGCGTATGGCGCTGTTAGAGGCTGATGTCGCACTACCCGTTGTAAAGAAGTTTATTGCTAGCGTTACAGAACGTGCCATCGGACAGGAAGTGCTGACCAGCTTGTCTCCAGGACAAGCTTTAGTCAAAATAGTTAATAACGAATTAGTTGCAATTATGGGTAAGGCGAATGAATCGCTAGACCTTAAAGCTCAACCACCAGCTGTTATCTTAATGGCGGGTTTGCAGGGTGCGGGTAAAACTACTACCGCTGGTAAGCTGGCTAAATTATTGCAAGAGCGTGAGAATAAATCTGTAGCGATGGTCAGTTGTGATGTTTATCGTCCGGCTGCTATTAAGCAGTTAGAAACATTGGCTGAGCAAGTTGAAGCGACTTTTATTCATAGTGAGATCGGCCAAACTCCAGTTGATATTGCAACTGGAGCCTTAGATTACGCAAAGAAGAATCATATTGATGTTTTACTAGTAGATACTGCGGGTCGTTTGGCTATTGATGTCGAGATGATGGCTGAAATTCAGCAAGTGCATGCTGCGGTTAATCCAGTTGAAACATTGTTCATCGTTGATGCAATGACAGGTCAAGACGCGGCTAATACTGCCAAAGCCTTTGGCGATGCGTTACCACTAACGGGTGTAATACTGACCAAAGCAGATGGTGACGCGCGCGGTGGTGCTGCACTTTCTGTAAGAGAAATTACAGGCAAGCCGATTAAGTTTATCGGTATGGGCGAAAAGATTGATCAACTAGAGCCTTTCCATCCAGAAAGAATGGCATCACGTATCCTAGGTATGGGTGATGTGCTTTCATTGGTCGAAGAAGCGCAACGTAAAGTTGATCATAAAGGCGCTCAAAAACTTGCTACTAAACTAAATAAAGGCAGAGGCTTTGATTTAGAAGATTTGCGTAATCAAATGCTGCAAATGAAAAATATGGGTGGCATGGGTGGTTTGATGGATAAATTGCCGGGCATGGGTAAAGCGACTCAAGCAATGCAAGATGGTGCGGGTGATAAAGAAGTTGATCGTATGGTCGCTATTATCAATTCAATGACAGTCCAAGAACGCCGTTTTCCTGCCGTTATAAAAGGATCACGTAAAAAGCGAATTGCTTCGGGTTCTGGTCTGCAAATTCAAGATGTGAATCGTTTGTTAAAGCAACACAAACAAATGAGTAAGATGATGAAGAAGTTTAAAGGTGGCGGACTCAAAAAAATGATGCGCGGCATGCAAGGTAAAATGCCACCAGGTATGGGCGGTGGCGGCGGATTTCCGGGAATGTAGTTTCTGGGGTTATCTACCAGTGGCTAGAGTATGTTATTAAGTAAGCGCCGCTGTAATAAGTTGCTTTAAGTTTTTCATTTTTATTCGAATAAAA
>JBALXO010000067.1:3027-22192 GCA_036960615.1 Cocleimonas sp.
TAGTGATGTGTGAAGCTTTATGAGCCAGTCTGATGATTATATTCTTCTGGGTAAAATTTCAGGAGTTCATGGCATAAAAGGCTGGGTAAAGGTTTTTTCTTACACATCCCCGCGAGTAAAAATTACTGAGTATTCTCAGTGGTATGTTAAAAGTAGTAAAGGTCAGTCTTGGGTAAGCCAAAAACTGACTGAAGGTAAAGTTCAAGGTAAAAATATAATCGCACGACTCGATGGAATAAATTATCGAGACGAAGCTGAAGCCTTGGTAGGAACTGAAATTGCAATCCATAAGGATCAACTGGAAGTTCTGGCAGAAAATGAATATTTTTGGAGAGATTTAATTGGTCTTTCCGTGGAGACAATCTCAGGTGAAAAGCTAGGTAAAATTGATTGGCTTTTCGATACTGGTAGTAATGATGTGATTATCGTTAAAGATACTGAAAGCGCTGAAGAAAAAGAACATCTTCTGCCTTATCTTTTTGATGATGTAATCAAGTCAATAGATCTTGAGAAGTCTTTAATGGTTGTTGATTGGGATCCTGAGTTTTAAGTTTAAACTTATTAATCTTTTAACGAGAGTTTCTTAAACTTAGAATCATGGGTCAAAGACATATGCGTTTTGATGTGATTACATTGCTACCCGAACTTGTCGAAAGTGTTGTACAAGTAGGTGTAACAGGTAGAGCGTCACAACGTGGTCTAATAGAGTTACATTGCTGGAATCCTAGAGACTTCACCAAGGATGTACATCGCACTGTCGATGATCGTCCATACGGTGGTGGACCAGGAATGGTAATGAAAGCGGATTGTTTATTAGAAACAATTCAAGCCGTTAGAGCTGCAGCACCGGCAAAGACTAAGTTGGTTTATCTTAGTCCTCAAGGTAAGAAGCTCGAACAATCAATGTGTCGTGAGGTTGCTCATGATCCGCAGATTGAAAGCTTGATATTACTCTGCGGTCGATACGAAGGTATTGACGAACGAGTAATTCAGCTTGAAGTGGACGAAGAATGGTCGCTAGGCGATTATGTTTTAAGTGGTGGTGAATTAGGTGCAATGGTGGTTATAGACGCTATTACACGTTTATTACCTTCAGTATTGGGACACAGTGAATCAGCAGAGCAAGATTCATTTACTGAAAATTTATTAGATTGTGGTCATTACACTAGACCAGAATTGATTGAAGAATTGAATGTGCCAGCAGTGTTAAAGAGCGGTGATCATAAAGAGATTGCACGTTGGCGAAGAAAGCAGTCACTGGGTATTACATACCAGAAAAGATGTGACTTAATTGAACGTAATACATTAAGTTCTGAAGATAAAGATTTACTTAATGAATATTTGAAAGAAAACAATTAGTTTTAGAGGACTTACCATGAGTACGATTATTCAGGCGATTGAAGCCGAGCAAATGAGCAAGGAAATCCCAGAATTTAATCCTGGCGATACCGTTGTTGTATCAGTAAAAGTAGTAGAAGGCGAACGTGAACGTGTTCAGGCTTTTGAAGGTGTTGTTATTGCGATTAGAAATCGTGGTTTAAACTCATCTTTCACAGTAAGAAAAATCTCTTACGGTGAAGGTGTTGAGCGTGTATTCCAAACATACAGTCATGTTATAGCAGGTATCGAAGTTAAGCGTAAAGGTGCAGTTAGACGTGCTAAATTATACTATCTTCGTGGCTTGACTGGTAAAGCAGCAAGAATCAAAGAAAAAGTTTAAAAATAAAAATTTTTTGAGAAGCCACTTTTAACAAGTGGCTTTTTTTTGCCTAGAGTTTTTGAAATTATTTTTAATATAAGAAAAATTAATAACTAAGTGCCCCTTAAGGAAGTATTCATCAACTATATGAGACAATAGTCTGGGGGATAATAAGTAAATTACTTTTTTGTCAGATTTATAAAAAACAGAATACTTAGATATAAAATTGAATATTTCAGGCTCAAATACTCTTGATATAATTGCTATTGCGTTGATGATGCTTATTTTGGTATCGGCTGCAGTATTTGCATACCTGTTTATTAAAAATAGAAAAACGATTTTTAATAGTGAAGAGAGAAAAGGAATTAATACAGCTTATTCTGAGCATTCTCAGGAAAATGCTTATAAGTTAATCCCTGAAGCTATTGTTATCCTGAATGCTAAAAACCAAGTGATTTACTTAAATCTTGCTGCAGAAAACATGCTTTCTTGTAAGTTAAGAAGCGTAATGGGGAAGGCCTATAGTGATGTATTTAGACTGTTAAATGCTCAAACCAGAAGGGTTATGCAAGATTTTTTTGATAATCAAAATGGGTACGAAAATCTCATACGTGACTGTCTATTATCTAATGCAAGTAATCAAATATTTTCAATTGAATTAAACCTAATCAATAGTATTAGTTCAAATGAGCAAAGAAAAATACTAGTACTCAGAAATACTACTGAGCGAAAAGCTTTGGAGCTAAAGCTATCTAATATAGAAAACTATGACCCTTTAACTCGGATGTTAAAAAGGAAAACCTTCGATGCTGAAGTGAAACAACTGATTGATAATGCTCATAAACATGAATCAAATCATGTCCTAGCTTATTTTTCCATCGACCAATTTCAAACTATTAATGAAAGTATTGGTTATGCAAGTGGCGATAGTTTAATTTTTAATATGGCAGAACAAGTCATACATCATACAAATAAATCAGTTGATATCATTGGTCGTGTGGGAGCAAATGAGTTTGCAGTTATCTTTAGTGAGCGTAAATTACCTAAAGCTATTATGACTATACAAGACATTCTAAAAAGTGTTTCTGAATTTGATTTCATGGCACGCGGTCAACACTACTCAATTACTATGAGTGCAGGATTTGTAGTTATTGATATAAATAAAACTACATCAACAAGAGCGATTTCAGAAGCTAATATAGCGTGTAACTTAGCGACTAAGCGTGGTGGTAATAGAGTATGTGCATATAAAGCGAATGATGCTGATATTCAAAAATTAGAAGGTAATTTAGAATGGATGATAATTCTTAAAAAAGCCTTGAAAGAAAATCGTTTTCGTATGTATGCACAAGCTATACATCCTTTAAAAGCAGAAGAATACAAAAAGCCATTTCACCATTATGAATTACTGATTCGATTAAATGATGAGAAAGGGAATGCAATTTCTCCAAGTGAATTCATAGCAGCAGCGGAATATTATTCAATGATGCCGACATTAGATCGTTGGGTTATCAAGAACGTATTTGAACATTTAAGTGTTCTTCCAGAGCAGAGTCCATTACCGGTATTTGCGATTAATCTATCTGGACAAAGTTTAAATGATCACCAGTTTTTAGACTTTGTTCAACAAGAGATTAAGACATCCGGTGTTCATCCACAAATGCTGTGCTTTGAAATAACGGAGCAAGTAGCTGTTGAAGACCTAAATTCTATTAATAACTTTATCGCTAGCTTGAAAGCATTGGGCTGTAAGTTCTCATTGGATGACTTTGGAACGGGAGTGAGTTCTTTTGCTTATTTACGAGACTTAAATGTTGATTACTTGAAAATTGACGGCAGTTTTGTAAAACATATTGCTAACGATGATGTCGCAAGAACCATGGTGCAATCAATCAATCAAGTTGGGCATACAATGAATTTAAAAATCATTGCTGAATATGTTGAGAATGAGAAAATTGTAGAAATTCTTCAAGAAATGGGCGTAGATTATGGTCAGGGCTATGAAATAGCAAAGCCTCGCCCTATCGAAGAAGTTATTAATAATCATATTGTTCCTGGGAATAATTTACTGACTATCGTCAATTAATCACACTAATTAATAGTCTTTCTGTATCTAAATGTGTATATAATTCGTTTAACTTCTATACGTTATCTTACTGACACTTATCCTAAAATATCATTCATCAGTCAGTCTCTCAGGAAAGGAATAATGCTCTCATCAAAAAAATACCTGTTTAAGTTTTGTACTTGCGTATCACTGCTATTGTTATTAACAGCGTGTAGTAACACTAATACAAATGTGTCTGGTTCTAGCCAAAATAATGCACAAACTATAGATAGATATGAAAATATTAATCGTAAAATCTTCTCGTTTAATCGGGGCGTTGATAGTTTGCTTTTAAAGCCAGCAGCTAAGGTATATAAGAAGGTTACTCCTAAGTTTGTAGATAAGAGTATTGGTAATTTCTTTTCTAACTTAGGGGATGTAGGAAATATCATTAACAATACACTTCAGGGTAAATTTGCAGATGCTGCAAGCGATACTGAGAGAGTTGTTTTTAACTCTACCTTGGGTTTTGCTGGATTCGTAGATATTGCATCAGCTGTTGGCATACAAAAGCACAATGAAGATTTTGGCCAAACCTTAGCCAAATGGGGCGTTAAATCCGGACCCTATGTGATGTTACCTTTCTTAGGTCCATCAACAGTTCGTGATGCAGTAGCCAGAGTCAGCGTTGACCGGTTTACGGATCCAGCTAGTTACAGCGATGAAAGTGCAGCTTTATTTGTTACAAAGACTGTTAAAAGACGTTCTGATTTTTTTGCTGAAGAAGAAGTAATCAATGGCTTATCTGACGATACTTACAGCGCCTTGAGAGACGTTTGGTTAGATAACAGAAAGTTTCTAATCCGTGATGGTGTAGCTGATGAAACTACAGATTCAGACTTAATTGATGAACTTGAAGACTTAGATTCACAATAATATTCTTGTTCGGCCTTAGTCCATTTATAATACCTATTTTTTGTTAAAAATAGTCTTACTATGAAAATACATATACTCGGTATCTGTGGAACCTTTATGGGTGGTATTGCACTGCTTGCTAGAGAATCTGGCGTTGAAGTCAGTGGCTCTGATGAGAATGTTTATCCGCCGATGAGCACCTTGTTAACTGATCAAGGTATTGATGTTAAGCAAGGCTTTGAGATAGAACATATAAAGAGTCTTGAAAACGAGACCGATAGTCAAGTTGTCGTTGGTAATGTGATGACTCGTGGCAAAGCTGTTGTTGAATATACTCTCAATCGAAATTTACCTTATACCTCTGGCCCACAGTGGCTCTATGAAAACATCCTAAAGGATAAATGGGTTCTCGCTGTTTCAGGCACTCACGGTAAAACCACAACTGCAAGTATTCTTGCTTGGATATTAGAATATGCTGGCTTGAATCCGGGTTTTTTAATTGGTGGTGTTCCAGAAAATTTTGGCCTTTCAGCGCGTTTAGGTGATTCACCATTCTTTGTGGTTGAAGCTGATGAATACGACACCGCTTTTTTCGATAAGCGCTCAAAGTTTGTTCATTATCATCCAACAACATTGGTCATTAATAATCTTGAATATGATCATGCAGATATATTTCCTGATCTCGATGCGATCAAAACACAGTTCCATCATTTAATCCGTATTGTTCCTGAAAAAGGATTGGTAGTTTTGAATGGTGAAGAATCAAATATTCACGATGTCCTAGAGAAAGGCTGTTGGACTCCGCAACAAGAATTCTCATCTGAAAACCTTAATGAGTCAGAAATCAAAGAATCTTCGGGTTGGAGTTCTCGATATATCAATCTTGATGGAAGTCAATTCCAAGTGTTCTTTAACGGCGAACTTCAAGGTACTGTAAATTGGTCACTATTAGGAAAGCATAACATCAGTAATGCTTTAGCCGCTATCGCTGCAGCTAGACACGCCGGAGTGCCTGTTAAGCATGCTATAAATGCCCTAGCTGAGTTTAAAGGCATTAAGCGTCGTATGGAATTGCGCGGTAAAGTAAACGACATTAGTGTTTATGATGATTTTGCGCATCACCCAACTGCAATCGAAACGACTTTGAAAGGGCTAAGAGCCAATATTGGTAGTAATAAAATCATTGCTGTTTTAGAGCCCCGGTCCAACACCATGCGTTTAGGTATTCATAAAGAAACCTTAGCTGCTTCGTTAAATGAAGCAGACCAAGTACTATTGTTTCAACCAAAGGGCGCAGATTGGGGGATGGATCATATCCTAAATGCCTTGCCCTCCAAATCAAGCCTGCATGATGACATTGACGCCTTAGTATCTATAATTAGTGGTCAAGCTAACAGTGGTGACCACATTTTGATAATGAGTAATGGTGGTTTTGGTGGAATCCATGAGAAGCTATTGCTTAAATTAGATAAGAAAAAGGCTCATTAGAATGTCCAATCAACAATCTACGGATATCAAACCTAAAAGAATTACGTTAATCATGACGGGTGCTTCAGGTGCTCAGTATGGAATTCGCTTACTTGAAGAATTAGTCAAAGCAAAAGCAGAAATAACCTTATTGTTATCTCGACCTGCCCAAATTGTAATAAATACTGAAACCGACTATAAAGTGCCATCACGTGCGGCAGATGTTGAAAAATACTTTAGTAAATTATTTAATGCCGCACCCGATCAAATAAAAACTTATGAAAAAGAGCAATGGATGGCACCTATTGCTAGTGGTAGCGGTGTTGCTGATGCTACGGTCGTTTGTCCTTGTACTACAGGTACTTTGTCATCAATCGCGGTTGGTGCTAGTAATAGCTTAATTGAGCGTGCTGCCGACGTGGCTTTAAAGGAACGTAAAAAATTAGTGCTGGTGATTCGCGAAACACCTTTTTCAGATATTCACCTAGAAAATATGTTGAAATTATCACGGATGGGCGCAGTGATTATGCCTGCGAACCCTGGTTTTTATCATAAGCCTAAAACCTTAGATGACATTGTCGACTTTATGGTGGCACGCATTTTAGAACACTTAGATATCGAACAAGAGATTCTTCCTATGTGGGGCAGTAAAGAGTTTTAGTATGAGAAAATAATATTAGTAAAAACAGGCAGAAAGTAGGGGGGTGTCTTTTGTGTTCTATTACACGAACATTAGCCCTAATAATATCAAGCGTGGCTTGCTATTCGATGCGCTAGCACTTATATTCTCGTCACTTATTTCTTAAATTTACATCATCAAATTAAAATAGGAGCGCCACGTGCCAACAGTTGATATTACAGCAGATAGTTTTGAAGAAACTATCGAAAAAAATGAAATCGTAATTGTAGATTTTTGGGCAGAGTGGTGTGGTCCTTGTAAGTCTTTTTCTCCTATTTATGATGCTGTATCAGAGAAACATGATGATATCGTATTTGGTAAAATTGATACTGAAGCTCAGCAAGAATTAGCGGGTCATTTTCAGATTCGTTCAATTCCAACATTAATGGTTTTCCGTGAGCAAGTCGTTTTATTCTCACAGCCTGGCATGCTAAATGCTGAACAGTTAGAAGATGTGATTACTAAAGTAAAATCTGTCGATATGTCAGAAGTTCATGCAGAAGTTGCAAAACAAGAGCAAGAACAAGAATAAAATTAGCCAAGCTATTGATACTATAACTATTTAGACTAAAAATATGAATCCTGATTTTCTTGATTTTGAACAGCCCATAGCTGAACTTGAAGCTAAGATTGAAGAATTACGTTACGTTAGTAGCTCTGATGTTGATGTTAATTTAGGTGATGAAGTTGAGCGTTTAGAGAAAAAAGTAAGTTCTCTAACGACTTCTATTTTTTCTAAATTGACATCAAAACAAGTGAGTCAATTAGCGCGTCATCCAAAGCGTCCTTATACTTTTGATATCATTGATCGTGTCTTTACTGATTTTCAGCAGCTACATGGTGATCGTGCTTACGGTGATGATAAAGCTATTATTGGTGGCATGGCACGTTTTGAAGGTAATCCGGTGATGGTTATTGGTCATCAAAAAGGCCGTGATACCAAAGAAAATATTAAACGTAATTTTGGTATGCCACGTCCAGAGGGTTATCGCAAAGCTTTACGTTTAATGAAATTAGCAGAAAAATTCCATTTACCTGTACTCACCTTTGTTGATACTCCTGGCGCTTATCCGGGTATTGGGGCAGAGGAGCGTGGTCAAAGTGAAGCGATAGCACGCAATCTATTCGAGATGGCAAAATTACGTACTCCTATTATTACTACAATTATGGGTGAGGGCGGTTCTGGCGGAGCACTTGCAATTGCTGTTGCTGATAAAGTGATGATGTTGCAATACAGTACTTATTCAGTGATTTCACCAGAAGGTTGTGCATCAATTTTATGGAAAGATGCAAGTAAGTCAGCGGATGCAGCAGAAGCCATGGGCATTACCGCAGATAAACTTAGTAAACTTGAGTTGATTGATCGAGTTATTCAAGAACCATTAGGCGGTGCGCATCGTGATTATGATGCTATTGCAGATAATATTCGCGAAGCATTAAAATCAAATCTTCGTGAATTAAAAGCATTGAATATCGATCAATTATTAGAGAAACGTTATCAAAAGTTAATGGACTTTGGCCGGTTTGAATCTTGAGTTAACACCTTCAGCTCTTCTTTATAACTTACGCTCTTACTTTCGTCTCCAATACCCTAAATTAAGTCCTTCAAATAAAATCCTTGTTGCCTATAGCGGTGGTTTAGATTCTCACGTCTTGTTACATTTGCTATCGTGTATTCCTCGTGATGAATTTGATCTTAGAGCAATTTATATTAATCACGGCTTACAATCTCAAGCTGTTGACTGGGGCAAGCATTGCCAGCAGGTCTGCCAAGATCTGGATGTTCCATTTTCTAGTATAAATGTAAGTATAAAACCCTCTAAAGGTGAAAGCCTTGAGGAGCTTGCTAGAACCGCTAGATATCAAGCGTTGTACGCTGCATTAAAGCAAGATGAAATACTGATGACTGCGCATCATCAAAATGATCAAGCTGAGACCTTATTGTTACAATTATTTCGTGGTGCAGGCGTTCATGGGCTTGCAGCAATGGCTAATACCAATGAAATAAAAGTGAATTCAAACACTTACCTTCATTCGCGCCCCTTGCTGCATCAATCCAGACAAGCTTTAGAAGCGTATGTAAGAGAAAATGACTTGAAGCATATTGAAGACCCAAGTAATCAAGATACTGGCTTCGACCGGAATTTTTTAAGGCAGAAAATTATGCCTTTATTACGTGATCGCTGGTTGGGTATTGATAAAGCGATCTCGCGCACAGCGACTTTACAAGCAGAAACAAAGGGATTGCTTGATGAAGTTGCACAACAGGACCTCCCCAGTATTTTAGCATCTGAGTTGTCAATATTCACGGGTGGAAATGATCAGCCTTTGCTGTTTGCTCCCATTGCTATTCCTAGATTACTAAAACTTAGCGACGCTAAACAGCGGTTGTTAATTCGTTACTGGGTTTCTAAACAAGGTTTTTTGAATCCTTCTGCAAAAAAACTTCAGCATATCTTTACAGATGTAATTGAATCAGCCAAAGATAAACAACCTCTGGTTGAATGGAAAGGCGCAGAATTGCGTCGTTTCCAAGATCATTTATATATTATGTCTCCACTTTTAGCACATGATGTCACTCAAGTGATTTCATGGCAGGCAGATAGCCCACTTAATATTCCATCTATTAATATCACTCTCAATCCTGACCTGCTTGATACGGACAGTGAAAATATTACGGTTAGATTTAGGCAAGGCGGGGAGACGATTGAAATTCCCAAGCGTGGAAATATTAGCTTGAAAAATCTATTTCAAGAGCAACAGATCCCTCCATGGGTGAGATCGCGTTTACCTTTGATTTATATCGATGACAAGCTCATCAAAATAGTAGGTTTAGATGAGTTAAAATGACACCCCCTACCTTTTTGTCACTTTTTCTTCTAATTCGTATAATCTCTTCCAAGGTAAGCAATGCTTCACATTAGCTACCATTTTATTTTTCCAGCCATTTTGATTGCTATTTTTTATCGCAAACAATGGCGGCGAAGTTATCTAATCATCATGTCGACTATGTTAGTCGACTTAGACCATCTGCTCGCTAATCCAATCTATGATGCAACGCGTTGTAGCATTGGATTTCATCCACTACATGCTGAACTTCCCATAATTGCCTATATCGTTTTATCGATATTTCCTAAGACACGTTTGTTAGGTCTTGGCTTATTGATTCACATGGCACTGGATTCGGTTGACTGCCAAATCAACACTGGCGTTTGGTTTACGCTGTAATAACCCTATTATATAAAGTATCAACTTTAAAATTATTTAAGCAATGATCTAGAAACAATGGCATATAAAGGACAACATCTCTTTATTAAAAAAGCATCAGGTACTTATACCCACCACGGTTTAGGCTTGGGAAATGATCGTGTAATTCATTATTCAGGTCTTGCAAATGATTTAAGTACGGATGGCGTTATAGAAGAAATCACTTTAGATGAATTCTCAGAAGGTAAAGAGGTAAACATAAAACCACACTTAGGTCGAAAGTATCCACTTGAAGCTGCAATCATAAGGGCAGGGCTAAGACTAGGTGAAGCCCAATATCATATCCTACACAATAACTGCGAACACTTTGTTGAATGGTGTATCTCTGGCAACCACCAAAGTAATCAATCCACTCGTGGAAAATTAATCTATTCTGCGGGAATAGGAGCTAGAGCTTTATGGGGTGCAAAAAACCCATTAGGTTTTGTCGCGGGTGCCGCAGCTGGATATGCCTATATTCATCATCAAGGTAAAAAGAAAATTCCTGACTTTGAACAACTAGAAAACCAATATGAATTTATTATGCAAACTAAGTCACTCATTATAAAGTTGTAGCACTTGATTTAACTATCACTAATAAATACAACTTATAAATTTGCAAAAAGACACCCCCCTACCTTTTAGGTGGTTTACAGTAATATCGTTTTAAATATATGTAAAAAGCTGGTCTTTTTGACGTGTTTCTAAATAAATAATTTAATATTGTACGCAATTATTTTATGGTGAATATGTGCTGACCATTTATCTGATTGTTAAGGATAAATGTTGATGTTTAGCAGAGATTCGGTAATCTGATGGTATAAATAAAAATAATCGGTGTGGTTAATTGATTTAACGGTGTCTTTAATACTATTAAAAATCATAAGATCCCTTAAATAAACTCGCACTTTAGCTAGTAAATATTAAAAATAATAGAAAGTTAATTGCATGTTGATATCAAAGAAAAAACAAAGTGGTTTTTCCATGATAGAAGTCCTAGTCAGCCTTTTAGTAATAGGTGTTGGATTACTGGGTCTTAGTGGTCTTCAGATTGCATCTGTTAAAGGCACTAATAATGCGCATTCAAGAAATATAGCTACTATGTTAAGTACGGAACTAGGTGATCGAATGAGAGCTAATCCATTTGGTGTAGCTGGTGGTTTTTATGACAACAATGTTAATTGTGTTGCTAATGAAAAACAATGCAGAAAAAATACAAGTTGCAATCCGGAAGAAATTGCCAGAGCAGATGTTCAAGAAGTAATGTGTGGCGTAAGAAGAAATGATACTGGCAGTGTACGCGAAGGTGGAGCTGCTTTACTTCTACCTAATGGAACTTTGGACGTAAGTTGTTTAGTTGGAGACTGTGCTGATATTTTAGCTGAGCACACAATTACAATGACTTGGAATACCGCCAAACTTGATGATAGACAAAATGATAATGATTTAATGCAGCGTACTACTGTTCCTGTGACTCCTTAATTGATAATAATAAATTTAAAATAATGAAACAAACAATTAATAAAAAACGGCATCAAAGAGGTCTCTCGCTTATTGAACTAATGATTTCAATGGTGGTAGGTTTATTTTTATTGGCTGGTGTAGTGACTAATTTTATTGGTACAAAAGATACCGATAGAACACGCCTTGCAGTAAGTGAAATGGATGCTACTTCCAATTTTATTTTTGATACCATGCGAAAAGCGATTACTCACGCTGGGTATGTATCTGTAGACCCAATTATACAAGCTGTACCTGGTTTTTATACCGAGCGTGATGCAACTCCATTGCCTAATCAAACATGCGGAAACGGAAGCCAAAGAGATTTAACTAATATGCGTATGGATAGAACAAGAGATCTTGCTAATAGAGATACTCTGACAGTGATATCGCTCGCAGATAACCCATGTCGAGATGGATTATCATCTTGTTCAAATGACGCAGATGTTGATCCTGAAGCACTGGTTTATTATGACTGCGCGGGCGGTGGTACGAATCGTGATGCTGATGATGTGGCATGTAGCACAGACTTAAATGTTGGAATGCCAGAACGTGCGCAAGCCAGAATATATAGCTCATTTAGGTTGCTTATAAATGCTGGAAGCCCAAACGATAGAACTTTATATTGTGATGGAAATAGAGGTGGAACCCAACCATTAGCCGAAAATGTAGAGGCAGTACAATATTTATATGGCGTAAGGGAAGCTAACAATAGTGTGACATTTAAGAACGCAGATCAGGTTTCAACTGATAATGACTGGGAAAAAGTTCGCAGTGTTCAAGTTGCTCTACTTATGCGTTCGTCAGATGCAAATTTACTGAAAAAGGACAGTGATAAAATATTTTATTCCTTGTTGGATAAAAAAGTGGATATTGATGCAAGTGACCGTAGACATTTATTTAGGGTTTATACCACTACAATTAACATAGAAAATTTGAATTAGAGACTATTGATATGAAAAATAAGAATTCAATTAAATATTTTCAATACAAACATATTCATAGACAACAAGGTGCAACCTTGTTTACTGCATTAGTTTTCTTGACATTAATGACAATCGTTAGTGTTTCTGCCGCTAAAATTGCATCTTTAGATACTATAGTTGCGGGCACTAATCAGCAAGTTGCGATGGTCTTTCAGCAAACTTCAAAAACCTTAAGCAGTTTTACAAACCCTATAGCGGTAATAAAAGCTATCGCTGATAATGAAGGTGTGAAGAACACTTGGAGTAAAACATTACCGCCAAGAGCAAATGATCCCAATACGGCAAACGCTAATCGTCAAATTAAAAATAGAAATGCTGATTATCCCTGTAAAGCAGATGGGCTAGCTACTAGCATCGGAGATACTCAAGCAAAATGCTTTGTATTTGATTTGTCTTCTGAGGATAGATTGTTAACAACTAATATTACAGATAAGCATTTTCGAGGTGTCGGTAAAGCATTACCAAACACTTCACAGTATGAATAGTAATCTAAAACATAAATATTAATATCATAAAAATAATCACATCCCCGAAAGGATCAGACATTATGAAAGCGCAAATTTTAAAAATGAAAACGTCTATCAATACATTCCTCATGTTATCAATGATTGCTGCCACAACTGGCAGTTATGCTGATGATACTGAAGTGTTTTACTCTGCTAATGTGTCCAAACCCAATCTATTATTTCTTTTAGATGTATCGGGTAGTATGAGTACGCGTGTTCCTAATTCGGGTATTTCCACTAATAATACGGTTGCTAGCACAGTGAATCGTCGGATTGTAAATTCAAGAGATGATGCAGAGCAAGCAAGTAGTGGTGGAGCAATGCTCTTAAGTGATACTTATCTAGATATGGGTTATGACTACTATGACTTTACTGCGCCCGCACGTGTTGGTTTACGCTTTTATAATTTAGGTATTCCCGATGATGCTGAAATTACCAATGCCTACATTCAGTTTGAAGTAAGACAGGCTACAAGTAGTGATATTGAATTGTTTATAGTTGCTGACGCTACAAATGATTCCCTAAGATTTAGTGGTTCTGGAAATGGTTTAATTAGTGCTCGTACAGCTAGTACTGTGAGTATTGATTGGGATCCACCTGCTTGGAATACTGTTAATGACCGCGGTTTAGATCAAAGAACTCCAGATTTAACTACGCTTGTTCAATCCATGATCGAGATACCTGGTTGGAGTGAAAATAATGGTATGTCGTTTATTATTGAGGGTAGAGCTGGAAATGAGGGTAATCGTGTTGCCAAATCATATGATCGAGGTGCAGATGATGCGCCAATGCTTGTTATTGAATATAATTCCGTTGCACCAGGTGTTGATAAAACACGCCTAGAAGTTATGCAGGACTCTTTACGAAGAGTGTTAGAAAAAGCGCCTGATAATGTCAATGTTGGTTTGATGAACTATGGTCTAGAAAATCTTAGAAATAGTAATCCTGAAGAAAGAAGAATGCATGCTGTCTCAGGTGTTTCATTTCCAATTACAGATATTAATGATAATGCTCGTTCGGTTATTCTTACTGCAAATGACGTTCATGGTCTGCCTAGTTGGCCTGCAGAAACTGCGCCTGTGCGTGAATACCTTGCTGACATTGCCGATACATGGGTACCTAGTTCTTGGACACCTATCGTAGACGCACTGTATGAAGCCGCATTATATTTCCGTGGTGAAAAAGTACATTATGGTCAAAGCTTACCTTCTAGAGGCGGAGCACATCCGTCAACATACGAAGGTGGTGATTACTCTGATAACAATGGGGTAGTAGATCAATTGGTGTTTGATGAACCTGGTCGTTTACGAGCGAAAACACCTACTTACAAGTCACCGATTGTTAGCAGTTGTCAGGCTAATTATATTGTATTGATGACTGATGGTGAACCAACCTATTCAGGCAGTGGTAATACAAAAGGACCTTTTGCAGAACGAGCTAACATAACAGTTGGTGGACCACAAGGGCCATTAGCAAATGCGGTTGGTTCGTGTGCAGGACCAGCAGGTGTAGGTGATGCTGGCACATGTGGCGCTGAATTGACTCAATATTTAGCTACAAATGATAATGTAGAAAACAAATCTGATGCAAATCCTAATGGTTTAGATGGATCTCAAACCATTGAAACTTTTTCGATAGGTTTTGGTACAGCTACAGGTAGTAATAATGAGCAATATCTTAAATCAGTAGCCACTTATGTTGACGGTGGCAATAATGGCTATTATGCAGCTAGCACCCCCGAAGAGTTAGCGGCTGCCTTTCAAGGTATCTTAGAGGCTGTTGCTGCACCTACAGGTACACTTGCATCACCAGGATATAGCGTGAATGTTAAAAACGGTTTAGAAAATGAAAAAGACGTATATATTCCTGTTTTTGATCGCAAAAACTCTTCACGTTGGAGCGGTAACCTAAAGAAATTTAAAATTGTTGATGTGGATGGTAAGAGACTCATTAGAGGTAAAAATAATAAAAATGCTACCGAAGAATCGGGAGGTTTCACAGATCAAGCGTTGGATTACTGGTCAACGAGTACAAATCCTGATGGTGGTGAGGTTGAAGCAGGTGGTGTCGCTAATTTATTAACTGATCCTGCGGCCAGAAAAATCATTTCAAATTTAACTGGCGATGTAAATGTTGATCTATCTGACGCAGCGAATGCTGTCAGTGAAGCAAATATTGCAAATATAACTAATGACCTTTTGGGCTTGCCTACTACAACAGATCTAGCCTTACGTAAACAAATCGTGAATTTTATGCGAGGTTATGTTGATGGTGATACCTCTGCAGGCGCCAGAAAGCACATGGGTGACATGTTGCATACTGAACCTGCAGTAATTACTTACGAAAAGGGTGGTAGTGGTAAATCTAAACAACAGTATGTGTTTGCTGCGACAAATGAAGGTTATGTGCATGCATTTGATGCAGTAACCGGTGAAGAGAAATTTGCCTTCATGCCTAAAGAATTGCTTAAAATCGCTGAACCACAATTTAGGAATGCTGGTACTCAAGTTGACCATAAATATGGTGTTGATGGCATCATGGAGTTTAGGTTTATAGGTGGTGCTGACGGTAGTGTCGATAGTGGCGATCAAATAATAATGTATTTTGGCCTGCGTCGCGGCGGAAATTCTTTCTATGCATTGGATATTACTAATATTGATGCACCCAAATTGTTGTGGACCAAAACTTATCCATCAATGGGGCAATCATGGTCAAAACCCAATTTTCAGAGAGTTGGCAAACAAGGCTCAACATGTTCTGACGGGCGAGTTAATTGTCAAGACGTTATTATTATAAGTGGCGGTTACGATGGTGGTGATGTTGCACATGATATTAATGCTGGCGGACCTGACGGTATTAGTGAAGATAGAAATAAAGCCGATGGCTCCAAAGAAGTTGATGATGCTACGGCTGTTCTGATACCTGCTGATGTTGGTAATGATATTCTTATTTTAGATGCCTATAACGGTAATAAAGTTTGGTCAATGCCAACATCAATGAGAAATCAAATCACTAGTAGTATTCCCGGTGGATTAACTATTCTTGACTACAACCAAAACAAACTTGCAGATAGAATATATTTTGCTGACACGGGTGGGATTGTTTGGCGTTTAGATTTATCAGAGTCAATTGGTGATAGTACAGCGCCAGAAACTCAATTAATAAAATTCGCAGATTTAGGAAGTCAAGGCCGAAGCTCAGACAGACGCATGTTCTTTAATGAGCCAGATGTTGCTACCATGAAACTTAATGGTCGATCAGTTTACACCGTTTCACTGGGAAGTGGCTTTAGAGCTCACCCGATGGATGAAACGATTGATGATAGATTCTATGTTTTAGTTGATCATGAACCTTACTCAAGAATAGTATTACCATCAGGTGTACCTTTTGACACAATCACTGAAACTGATTTGGCAGTAATTACCGTCAATAATTCATCTGCTACAAAAACTGGTGAGATAACTGATCCCTCAAAAAAAGGTTGGGTGTTTAAGTTCACCCAAACTGGTGAAAAAGTATTAGCTAAGGCCAAAAATTCTGATGGTAATATAATATTCTCAACTTTAATCCCTGAGGCAGCTTCTAGTGGTTCGGGAGTTGACCAATGTTCTGCTCCGATAACCAAGAGTGTTTTATATAAATTTAAGGTTATTACAGGTAGCTTAGAGGAAAAAATTGAGTTTAATGTACCTGGTATTTTGAATCCACCTCAAGAGTTTTTCAATGAACCTACTTACCCACCGGCAGGTAATATTGATGATCCTGTTGGCGTGAATGAGAAAGGTGAACAATTGGATGCTGATGGTAACGTTGTACCTGTATGTTCGCATGAGAAGGATTTTCGAATAGGAACTGCGGCTGCACAGATTGGCACTGAAGATACCTGTAGCATAGAGGGAGTGTATTGGAGTGATCCAGTTACTCAATAACTTTACAAAATAACTTATCGGAATCATTAATAGAAATGAAAACTTTGTGTAAATGCTTATCAATATCTTTATTAACTGTATTACTTAGTGTAATCCAAAATGCTGATGCCGCTATATACAAGTGTGTAAATGCAGAAGGGAAAACTTATTATAACGACAAAGCTTGTCCTCAAAGTGACAAAGAGACTCAACTCGAAAATGTCAAAGATCCAGCAGGTGGGTACATTCCACCTGCTTTTGTTGAGGATGATAAGCAAATGAAGTCTAAAGGAGTAGTTGTTGGAGGATCTACTGATTCAAATGACAATAACGAGACTTCAAAAGATCTCAGTAAAGATGAAAATTTATCAAGCTTTAATGGTGGTGCTAGTTCATCAGCTTCTAATGAAAATAGCGCAGATACAGGGACTGAAAATATAATAGAGAGTATTTACTCAAAAACGTCTATTAAACGAACTAAGCAAAATATTGCTACTAATAAGCCATTGCCAAGGGTGCCTCTTAAATCAGAGACAGTGACTTTGGAGCATAAATCTAAATTAAATTAATATTTTCGTTATAAATTTTTTATAAATAATTTCTTTAAAATTAGGTACTTGGTTCAAGGGTATTTAATAAGTGCTTTTTCATTGTTAAGTGATGGAATGAAGAAAATTATAATAATACTACTAACGAAAGGTTGCCTAAAATCTAATTTGAATTAGCTTTCTGAGGTAATTCTTTTATATATAAATCTTGCTTAGCATAAGGAATTTCAATATTTGCAGCATTAAAGGCCTTATATACAGCACTATTTAAACTATGCAATGCTCGGCCTCTTAATTCTGGGTTTTCTATCCAGCCGAGCAGTTCAAAGTCCAAGCTTGAAGCGCCGAACTGTCTAAAACGAACGCGTGGTTCAGGGGTATTCACAACCAATGGTTCGTTTTTTGCAATTTCCATTAGAATGTTTTCCACTTCATCTATATCCGTTCCATAAGCTACGCCTATTTTCACACGAATTCTAAATTTTGGATGTGGTCCGCCACTTTGATTGGTGACTTGACTATTACCCATAATGGAATTTGGTACGGTTACTTCCACGTCATCTCTGGTTAAAAGCCGTGTGCTACGCAAGCCAATATGGGTTACTTTACCTCTTTGGTCTCCATCTAGAACAACATAATCTCCTATTTTGTAAGGAGTATCTGCAAGAATAAATACGCCAGAAAATAAATTAGATAAGGTATCTTTTGCAGCGAAACCTACGGCGATACCCACAATACCTGCCGAAGCAAGCCATGCAGTCATATCAATACCCCAAGTCTGGAAAATGATGTAGACAGCTACCACTACGATAATTATTTTTGAAAGATTTTCAAACAGTGGCAAGGTTTGAGGTTGAACCAAATGTATTTTCTTTTTGTCAGACCCCCAAGCTAGTTGCTGCAAGATGATTTTAGATAAACGAATCAATGCGATCATCCAGATAATCACGCCTAAACTCTTAAATCCAAAGATTAAATAATCAGTAAGCTTTTCTGATAATGGCATACGATTGATGCCTGCAGAGAAACCTGTAATCAATAAGGAGTAATAAACGGGAGGTCTGGCGATTGCTAGCAATCTATCGTCAACGAAAGATTTAGTTTTGGCAGTTAGAAATTTAAAGATGCGAAAAAATAACCAAGATATCAGTGACGCAAATAGAAAGGTGACTATCATAATTGCAGCACCTTGAGCCCAAGGTTGACCGGAAAAGAAATCTAATAAAGGGGCTAGGTGTTGTTCGATATTATCCATCTTGACTTTCCATCGCTAAATTTCACTTTACTGTATCAGAAAATGCCGAATATCACTGGATATTCATAATGAATTACAGTTTCCTAAAATAATGGTTTAAAAAGACACCCCCCCACTTTTAGGCTAAAAATGGGGGGGTGTCTTTTTAATTAGAGTAAGTTGATGTATTTAGCTATTACTTTGGCTGCATACTTATACACTTTATATTTATTGATCACATTATTCTTAATAATTGCTTTGTTGTTTGACTCCATGAGAGCTTGAGAATAAACAGTAATGCATATAAAATTGCCGCCTGTTTTTGCTACGGCTATTTTGTAACAAATTCCACAGACGCATAGCTCAGTTGGTTAGAGTATCGCCATGACATGGCGAGGGTCCTCGGTTCGAGTCCGAGTGTGTCTACCAA
>JBALXO010000068.1:0-22025 GCA_036960615.1 Cocleimonas sp.
GCAATCCACAAAAAAGGCCTGTAACGAAAAACGCTACAAGCCTTATGTGTCTTGGCTCCTCGACCAGGACTCGAACCTGGGACCAATAGATTAACAGTCTACTGCTCTACCAACTGAGCTATCGAGGAATTGAAGAGGCAGAATTTTAATGTCTAGATGCTACATGGTCAACTACTAATTGCATAAATGGTGAAGGAATCTCTGATTAATCTAGTTGAATTATGGCAACGCCAAGTTTTCAAGTTCGAGGCATTGGTTTTTAAGCATAGTTATTCTATGGTTTAAACCAATAACGAAGAAAATGGAAATTTGGCTAAGCCCCGAAGGATAAATCTCTAAGGCACCATTTTCGTTGTTGCGCATCTTCTGAAGGCAGTAATCATTCACTGCGAAATGCGCCTAGGAAATGATGCCTTAGAGACTTACAGAATTTCAGCTAGATTAGTCAGAGTTTTCTTAAGTTTTTCAAGATTGTATGAATGAGGCGGCTTTTTCTATCACTTCTATTCCAGCCCCTTCTTTATGTGCATTTTCGCTAATGTGTCTGCGCCATGCTTTTGCGCCTTTTTCACCCGTGAATAAACCTAATAAATGTCTGCTCATCGACTTTAAATACACACCTTCTGACATCTGATTTTGCATGTATTCCATATAAGACTCTAAAACATCCAAACGTGATCGCTGCCCCATAGAAGCATCATCATAAATGCGTTGATCTACCTCGGCCATGATATGAGGATTATGATAGGCCTCACGACCCAGCATAACTCCATCGACTTGCGCTAAATGTTCATTACTTTCGTCTAAAGTTTTAATTCCACCATTAATTATAATTTCTAAATGCGGAAACTCACGTTTCATTTGATACACGAGTTCGTAATTTAGCGGTGGAACATCTCGATTCTGTTTTGGGCTCAAACCTTTAAGCCATGCTTTACGAGCATGAACGATAAAAGTTTTACAGCCTGACCCTGATACAATTGATAGGAAACGTCTAAGACTTTCCTCTTCTTCCATATCATCAATCGCAATTCTATTTTTAACTGTAACCGGAATATCAACGGCTGCCTGCATCGCCATCACATTTTCTGCGACTAATTCTGGTTCTGCCATTAGACAAGCACCGAAAGCACCGTTTTGTACACGATCACTCGGGCAACCCACATTTATATTAACTTCGTCATAGCCCGCGTCTTCTGCCATTTTCGCGCATAAGGCCATGGCTTTAGGATCACTGCCACCAAGCTGCAAAGCAACAGGGTGCTCTTCTAAGTTAAATTTCAGATAACGAGTTGCATCCCCGTGAATTAACGCGCCGGTAGTCACCATCTCGGTATAGACCAAGCTGTGTTTTGACATGTCACGCATCAGTGTTCTTTGATGACGATCAGACCAATCGAGCATCGGCGCAACACAGAAACGGCGGTTTATAGTAGACAATTCATTTACCAAAGAAAATTTTTAAGATTATGATATGCTTGCCCGCGATTGTAAATCATGGCGTACTAAGCAGGAAGAAAGAGGGTGTTTTAATGGATGTAGCACAATCAATTCAAGCAGGAAATTGGATCGCATTATTCACTTATATGGGCTTTAGTTTTTTCGCAGGTTATGTCATTGGATTTGCCACACGTACGTTTATGAAATTCGTATTCTTCCTCTCTGGAACTGCTTTAATTCTTTTGTTCGTATTGCAATACAACAATTTGATTGATGTTAAGTGGGAGGCGTTTGAAAGTATCTATAACAACATTATTGCTTGGATATCACCACACCTTGGTGGACTTAAAGGCTTTATAACCGCAAATTTATCTTCTGCCGCGATGGCTAGTTTAGGTCTATTTTGGGGTTTTAGAAGAAAGAACTAAAAAGAACCCAATGAAAACATGCAAGCCGAGACAATATTGGAGCGAAGCGACGATTATCCATTAGGGTGAGGTTTGCAAAACCTCATAAAAGTAGGGGGGTGTCTAGACACCCCCCTACTTTTATGTACTTTATAGATAATGAATAAACTATTTGGCTAACTATCTCTGACACTTCCCACAATAAAACGTAGAACGTTGCCCTTGGGTAATTTGTTTAATCGAAGCTTTACAGATAAAACACGGCTCACCCGCTCTACCATAAGCATTTAATTCTTGTTTAAAATATCCTGGCGATCCTTCGACTTGTACAAAGTCCTGTAAAGTTGTGCCACCTTGCTCAATTGCCTTGGCTAATACAGTCTTAATCTCATGAACTAACTTCTGATAACGAGCTTTGGATACTTTACCAGCTGCCCATTTAGGAGAAATTCCTGACATAAATAATGATTCGCAAGCATAGATATTACCCACACCAACCACTACATGACCGTTCATAATGAATTGTTTAATGCTCATGCTGCGACCGCGAGACGCTTGATATAAATAGTCGGCATGAAAATCATCTGTTAATGGCTCTGGGCCAAGCGATCGAATCAATTTGTGCTTCAGTGGATTTTGTGTCGTCCACAAAAATGCACCAAAGCGTCTAGGGTCACGTAAACGAACGGCTTTTCCTGTAGTTAGAATGATATCAACATGATCGTGTTTTTCTACGTCTGCTCCTGCTTCAACAATACGTAAACTGCCCGACATACCTAAATGAATAAGCGCTGTTCCAGTAATTGTTTCAAGCAGAATATATTTCCCACGACGAGTCACCGACTCGACTAGTTGCCCTTCCATTTGATGAATTTCAGGTGGAATTGGCCAGCGAAGTTTAGGCTGACGCACAATCACTTCACTTACCGTTTGTTGATCAATATAAGGCTTGATACCGCGGCGGGTAGTTTCTACTTCAGGGAGTTCGGGCATGATTTATTCATCGGTGTTATTAGTACTTTCAGGAGTGATTTCGTTATTTTCTTCTTTCATTCTAAAAGCATCCAAACCCGTCTGCAATAAACCCGTTACCGTTTCAGAGACTAAATACATTTTATTGGCTTTACGAATATAGCGTTTCTGTGAAACAGGATTGTATTCGCCAAAAACCAATTTCACATTATTAAAACTGAGGCTTATACGATCTTCATCTAGACCATATTGCACCAAGTCTTTACCCTCTAGGTCAAAACTGGTCTCAGCATTTTCAGAAAGTATGGTAAATAAATGCCGTACTTGGTCTTTGTCTGCAACAAATTCTTCTGGTTGCACAACCATCCAAACATCATCAATATTCTTAAGCAAAATATCAGCCCGATTTTTTACATGGATCAATATTTGTGTCGCTTCATCACCAATAGATTTATCGTAAAGCGTTGGTGCTAGATGCCTAGTATCATTCTTTTCCACTTCTTTTTGCGCCCATAAAAAATACCCAATCGCTGCAATTACAGCGATTAAAATTAGATTTTGAATGAAACGTTTTTTATTTGGACTAGCCATGGAATTTTAAAGACTGATTAGGACTTTTTCTTAGCACCTTTTAAAACAGGAGTAGCAACACCATAAGCCATTCGCATTTCACCATTGTTTACCGATTCAATGGTAAATGCCAAATGACTCAAAGATGCACCACCGTTATCATACAAATAAACCGTATTACCGATTTTTGTATAAACACAATTACGTATTTGATGTGCATCCACCGAGCTCAGAAACTTATAGTTACATTGCCCATTTTGATCAAATGCGAATTCCATACGAAAACGACTTGGTCCAAACTCACGACTGCCTTTAGGACGAAAAATATTGGGTATCTTCTGACCATTTTGCTCTTCGTAGGAATGCACCCAATGTTGATAAAAGCTAGTATCAACAGTTTTAGATTTTGATGATGCATCTTCAGAATTTAAACCTGCTCCACTGCATCCTGAAATAAGTGCTGCAATGATTAGCCCAATAATTTTTTTCATAAAACCCTCTTTTATTGGCCAAGATGACCCACTAGTCTAACGCTTTCTTCGCCTTAACCAGCGCCACATGCCGAAACTAAACAATGCCAATGGAAAGCCCAGCCAAAGCACTGCCAAACCTACGCGGCCTGCTTTTGATAAATCTAATGTCGTACCAGTCGCCACATTTGTTTTTATCGATAACAGTTCATCGTCAGCGCTTAACCAATTGAATAAATTACTGCTGAACTCAAGATTACTTCCCTGACCGATATAATTATTCCGCATAAAGTCACTATCACCCAACACAACGACGCGTTGCTCAGGAATGACTTTAGTATCACGGTCAACTTCATTTAAGTTATCTCGTGTTAATGCCATACCTATAGTCAATGGACCTGGTTTATCAGCGTCATCATCAAATTTTACATTACCTTGAACATCGCCTGATTCTAACCAACTGGTAATTAAAGTGCTGAGTAATGGTTTGTATTTCCATAAAGAGTTACTGTCTGCGTCTTTTTCAACTGTAGTCGCAAAAGGAAATAAGGTGTGAGCAGTTAGATTTGTAGTTAACTCTGATGGGCCATAATCAATGATAGCAATTGCCGCAGGATGTTGAATACCCAACATACGCTGCAAATCTTGATTGGCATCTAGCAAGGTTCCAATTTGTAATTCTAAACCTAATTGTTGCTCAAGGTCATCTAGACCAAACACTTCACCTGGTTCATGTAACCAAAGTAGGTTTCCACCTTGCTCTATATATTTTGTTATTAGCTCAACCTCAGCTTCCAAATACTCTTTTTTAGGCGCGGCGATGACAACGAAACTAGCATTATCCGGAATGCTCTGCGTTCGCAAAATATTGTGCGGCTGTAGACTAAAGCCTTTTTTTTCTAATACTTCTGATAGCTTGGATATACCATTCGATTTCTCTTCGAATGGAGACGCTTCGCCATGCCCTTCAATAAAAATAACAATACGGGCTTTTTCACGTGATAAGCGTTGTAGTACATTGAGTACGTTTTGCTCGTCAACCGAATTAATCGTTTCGCTCTTGTCATTGTACTTTAGTAACAACTGACCACTATAAGCGATGCCGTCTTCTTGGGCCCTTGTTGGGTTTAAGTCTGGGTTTACGAACTCTAACGTAATTTCTTTATGATGCACTTGATACTTTTTTATCAACTGCTTTAGACTAGTTCTTACGACCGCATCGTCAGGAACATAGGCAGTTATATCTAGAGGCTTATCTAGTTTTTTAAATAGAGATTGCAGGGTTTCACTCAGTGAATTCCGCTGAGTTTGGGTCACATCAAAACGCTTGTTATATGTCTTACCAGCATAGGCAAGTAAGCCAATAACCAATATAAACAACAACGTAAAGATAATGCTTTGTAAGCGTAAGGCCATGTGTGATTTATTTATCATGAACTTAGCCCAACAACCGATCGTTATCTAATTTACGTACAGTAAGTACCAAAAATCCGACAATGAAAAGCAGGTAATACAAAACGTCACTTGTATCAATAACGCCACGTACAAAGGTTTCAAAATGACTAAAATGCGAGAGATAAATAAACAGTTCACTGCTGTTACTTTGCGAACTACCAGAAAGATATAGAACCACCAAGAACATGAGTAAACCAAAACTACTAACTGCTGCAATCACTGGTTGGCTAGTAAGACTAGATAAGAATATGCCTGCTGCGGCAAAGGATGCCAATAATAAAAATAAACCCAGCGATGAGGTTGCAACCATGCCCCAATCGATTTCTGTGCCTAAACTAATAGCCAACGGCATCAAGCCCAACATAGCTACAAACAGAGTCACAAACAGCAATATTCCGAGGTATTTACCCAATACTATTTGTGCCGATGACAATGGTGATGAGCGCAATAATGTTAGCGTTTGATTCATGCGTTCTTCGGCGAAACTGCGCATGGTTAAAATAGGCATCACTGCGAGCATGATAATTCCTGCCCATAAATAAATAGGGGAAACTATAAAAAAGGTCGCGCCTGGTGAGTTTTCGACCGTCGCAATTTGCTGTTGATAGGATGCGACAAATTCATCAACCCTAGTCAAAAACATCATTGCTAAAATAAACTGCAATATCGCCAATACACTCCATGCAAAAGGAGAATTGAACATGCGTTTGAATTCAGTGATCGCTACCGTGAGGATATTATTCATCGCGAGCCTCTGGTTTCTTAGCGGCAGATTCTTGATTAAGCTCTGATTCGAGTTTTGACGCCGACTCAGAATGAATTAAATTCATAAAAATTTGTTCAAGCGTTTCTGTTTGTGGGCTTAATTCGAGTAGATTCCAATCTTGTTTAACGGCTAGTTGAAATATATCAGCAGTATCATTATTACCTTGGTAACTTATTTGATAACGACTTTGGTTTGGTTGTGATGTTAAAGCTTCTACTTTCTCAACCCCTGATAATTCATTTAATAAACTCACATCAACATCATTCGCAAAACTCACAATCACTTCGCTGGTACTTTGTCTATCTGCAAGCTTGTCAAAAGAATCAGAAAAAACGGTTTCGCCGCGGTTGATGATTTGAACCCGATCACAAACAGCTTGTACTTCAGGCAATATATGCGTCGATAAAATCACTGCGTGGTCTTCACCTAACTCGCGAATCAACTGACGAATTTGATTAATTTGTATAGGATCAAGTCCCACCGTTGGCTCATCTAAAATCACCACTTTGGGTTTGTGGAGAATCGCCTGTGCAATCCCTACTCTCTGTTGGAAACCTTTAGATAAATTACCGATTAACTTATTATGTACATCTTGCAAACCACAACGTTCGCTGGCTTCAGCAAGCATGTTTTTTCTTTGAGGTTTACTGATACTCCGAAGTGCAGCGCAATAAATCAGATATTCGCTAACAGTCATATCCCGATAAACAGGAGGTTGCTCAGGTAAGTAACCAATCGTACTTTTAGCTGATTCCGGCTGTTCAATAAGGCTGATGCCATTAATAAACACTTCACCTGATGATGGCGAAATATTCCCTGTAAGCATTTGTATAGTAGTGGACTTACCAGCGCCATTTGGACCAAGCAAACCTAATATTTCACCCTTGTTGAGGGTGAGATTAAAATCACTCACAGCTTGATAGTCGCCATAGTAGCGATTCAAGGCAGTCGCTTGTATTAGCACACTTGTATTCAGAGCAGTGTTGCTCATTTGATCCCCATTCTCTAGCCCAGAGAAAACATTGTTATTATTAAGCTTGTTATGTATGTTGATTATACCAAGCTAATGTTTAAAAGACACCCCCCACCTTTTTGCCTGTTTTCCTGTTTTGGTTTATTTAAAATGAGCTATCGCATCCTTTAAAAATACCTATACATATGATGCTTAAAGGTGGATATTGACCAATAGAAATAATATTCAACTTAATCTAAAAATTACTCGTTAAAATTATACGATATGAGTTATCCATGACTAACACTAGCAACCTCATCGCAGAAAAAGCAGGAATGTCTCCCGGTTTCCTTATCCATATTGGTGATATTCACGAACAACGACCACGCATATCTGCCACTCATTATAACAAAACTCATCATGAGTCTTATGAAGCACAGTCATTAGCTGAAATATTAGAGAAGAAATCAGATGGCTATCTGACATGGGTAAATATCGAAGGTTTAAAAAATATTGAATTGATTGATAGTATTGGTAAAGAATTCAATATTCATCCATTAGTGCTTGAAGACATTTTACATACTAATCAACGTCCTAAATTTGAGGAATTTGATGAATATCATTACATTGTTTTAAAAAACCTATCATTAATTGGTAATGACGTTATTTATGAACAAATCAGTATTCTAATATTACAAGACTTCGTGTTTACCTTTAGAGAACAACGTGATGCTTTATTTACGCCTATCGATCACAGATTTAAAAACGCTAAAAGTCGTTTAAGAAATCTTGAAACAGACTATTTAGCTTATGTAATCCTCGATTTAGTAGTTGATCAGAACTTCATTTTACAAGATGCTTTAGATGAAATTATCGATAATACGGAAGAAGAATTATTAGGTAATCCAGATAATTCAACACTCGCAAAAATACAAAAAATTAAACGAGAATTAATATATATCCGTCGTACCATTTCACCTTTACGTGAACTACTGGGGTCGATACTACGAAGTGATAGTGATCTGTTTAAGGAAAACACACAGCTCTACTTTAAAGATGTTTACGATCATGTATTACGCATTTCAGAAACTATCGAACTACAGCGAGATATGATTTATGGACTGTTAGATATGTACCAAACGCATATGAGTAATAAGATGAATGAAATAATGAAAGTTTTGACGGTTTTTGCCTCAATCTTTATTCCACTTACCTTTTTAGCTGGTATTTACGGGATGAATTTCGAATACATGCCAGAGTTAAAATGGCGCTATGCTTATCCGGCACTTTGGGTCGTTTTTATTGTCGTAGCTGTTGGATTGTTAGTTTTTTTCAGAAAAAAGAAATGGCTTTAACAAATTTAAAACATCTCTTACCTCTTTTAAGGAAATTCCTTTGAAATTTTTTTATAACCTAATTATTACTATAATAATCAGTACACTTTTATTTAGTTTAAATGCCCTCGCAGCAGAAGAAGAAAAAGCACCTGCTGATTTACAGCAATCATTTGAAACCATTAAAGCTGATTTCGAAAAAAATATTAAAAACACAGATGAATTCGTACAAAGTTTAGATCTTATTGATGCTAAACAAAAAGAATTTTCAGCCTTAGATATTAAGCTTGATGAATGTATCACTTCAAACTCGAGCACCCAAAAGACATTAAAAGAAAACCTTAAACTCTTGGGCGACGATATCGAAAACGAAGAAGATAGGGATATTAAAACCAAGCGTAAGGAACTGAATGATCAGCTCAAAGAAGTTGATAATGAATTAAAACGCTGTAACCTTTCAAAAATCCAACTCAAGAAGTTTAAGGTTGAAGTTACAGAAAAACGCTTAGACTTTTTAAAACAACAGATATTAAGTAAAGAAACCTCAGTATATTCAGCACTCAAATCGTTAACTAAAAACGAAGACAACAAAAAGAATGATAATCCCCTAACGCTTCTTTTAAAAAGCGTCGCAACTAGTGTGTCGATAAAGGGGCTATTGTTTGCCTTATTTGGTATTTTCATCGGTTGGCTTTGGAAACGAAAAGAATCTGACGATGTCATTGATCAAAAGCTATATGCCAGCCCTATCTTTAACGCGATATTACGGGGCTTTCAACGCACTGCACCTATCTTGTTTGGACTAGTCTTTCTTTGGATAGCGATTCGGTTTTCTACATCTGCCAAAGATTCTTTAGTACCTGCGGTACGTTTCGCATTCTTATTATCGATTGCTTTTGCCACTGCTAGAGGTTTTTTGTTTCCTCAGAAGTCTTTAGCAAAAGAGCAAAGCATTCCTCGTTACAAATTATTGATGCTGGTGTTTTTCGCGATAACATTCAGCACTATTGCCTTCATGTTAAATGAACAATCATTAGGGCGTTTCTCTAATTCAGCCATCCTTTTCTTTGTCTGGTTTGGCTCGATGGTGATTTCCACGATTAGCTTTATTTTAATTTTACAATATGTGATTCATAGCATATCGAGCAAATCGCGGAACAGTATCTACTTATACATTCCAATGCTATTCATGGCGGCGATGCTAATTACGGCTTTTTTAGGATATCGAAACCTCTCATCGTTAGTGTATTTTGGCTTACTAAAATCGATGATTACGATCTTTTTAATGTATCTCTTGATCCGTGTCAGCAGTGAGGTATTTGATAGCCTAGATCAAGGCAAAATACCTTGGCAAGCCAAAGTAAGACATTTTATGAGCGTTGAAGATAAACGCGCTTTCCCGGGTGTAGTTTGGCTTCGCATGTTAGTGTTTTTCGCCACTATGTTTGTAGGTGTTTCCTCACTGATCACTGTTTGGGGTGGACCTGAACAACATATCTCATCGTTAAAAGGCGTATTCCAAAATGGTTTGAAAATTGGTTCAATGCAAATAGACATAACCAATATTATCTATGCCATATTGATCATGATTGTGACTTTAAGCCTATTACCTTTTATTAAGAATAAACTCATTTCAGGATGGTTAAAACACAGTAATCTAAGTTCAGGGGCTAAGGATGCGACACAAACACTGATTGGTTATGTAGTGGTGGCAATCGCTTTGCTTTGGGCATTGTTTATTTTGGGTATGAATTTTCAAAATCTTGCGATAATTGCGGGTGCTTTATCTGTTGGTATTGGTTTTGGCTTACAAAACATCGTAAACAACTTTGTCTCTGGTCTAATTTTATTGTTTGAACGCCCTATCCGTCGCGGTGATTGGATTGCAGTCGGTAACACAGAAGGCTATGTGCGCGATATCAGTATTCGCTCCACTACCATTCAAACCTTTGATAAAGCTGATGTAATCGTACCCAATTCAGAATTAATTTCTAATCAAGTAACCAACTGGATGCTGAGTAGTAATATTGGCCGACTGAAAGCCGCAGTCGGTGTTGCTTATGGATCTGACGTTAATAAAGTGATGGATATTCTAAAACAAATAGCCGATGACCATCCTGAAGTAATAAGCAACAATGATGCTTACCCCACAAGAGTTTTATTCTTAGCCTTTGGTGACAGCTCATTAAACTTCGAATTGCGCTGTTTCGTCATGAATGTTGATAATCGTATCAATATTCAAAGTGATATTAATATTAGTATTGATGCTGCATTTAGGGAGCACAATATTGAAATTCCATTCCCACAGCGCGTGGTGCATATGCCAAATAATAAAGATGAATAAAAACAAGCAAAAAGTGGGGAGATGTCTTTTTTAAACACAATTTAATGTTTATTAAGACCCCCCCACTTTTACCTGTTTTCATCCAGTTGTTGTTTGACCGATTCTACTTATTTATTTTTTCTCGTAGAACGAATTTTTGAATCTTTCCTGTCGATGTTCTTGGAATCGTTTCAAAAATAAAATGTCTAGGCATCTTAAATCCTGCTAAACGCTCCCGACAGAAATTTTGTAAGTCTACCTTCGTAGTTTCTTCCCCTTCTTTTAACTCAATAAAGGCACAAGGTGTTTCTCCCCATTTATCATCTGCCTTTGCAACAACGGCTGCGACTGCTATTGCAGGATGGCTATAAAGCACATCTTCGATTTCAATCGAGGAAATGTTTTCTCCACCCGAAATAATAATATCTTTAGAACGATCTTTTAGCTGAATATAACCATCAGGATGCATAACACCCAAATCACCAGAATGAAACCAACCGCCAGCGAAGGCTGCATCTGTTGTTTGCTTATTTTTAAAATAGCCTTTCATGACAACATTGCCACGGAACATAACTTCACCGATGGTTTCTCCATCGGCTGGTACGGCAATCATCGTTTCGGGATCAATTACATCCAAGCCCTCTAAAGGCAAATAACGCACGCCTTGTCTTGCTTTGAGTTTTGCTTGTGATGCCGAATCTAAATCACTCCATTGCTCATTCCATTCATTAACCACGGCGGGGCCATAGGTTTCTGTAAGACCGTATAGATGAGTAACCTCAAAACCTGCTGTTTTCATATCAGCTAAGAGTTTTTCGGGCGGTGGAGCCGCAGCTGTAAAAAATTCGACCGTATGATCAAGTTTACGTTTTACCTTATCTGGCGCTGAATTTATTAGAGACATTACAATCGGCGCGCCACAAAGATGCGTTACTTTGTGATCAGCTAATGCGTTCCAAATAGGCTCATCACGCACTTGCCTGAGACATACATGAGTGCCGCTAATCGCCGACATCGTCCATGGGAAACACCAACCATTGCAATGAAACATTGGTAGCGTCCAAAGATAGGTCGAATGCTTTTTCATTGAAGCCGTTAAGGCATTGCCTTGGGCTAGTAGATAAGCGCCACGATGATGATAAACCACGCCTTTGGGATCACCTGTGGTGCCAGAAGTATAATTGATTGAGATCGCATCCCATTCATCTGAAGGCATTAACCAATCAAACTCAGGATCACCATTGGATAAAAATACTTCGTAATCATTTGCCTCTGTAACTGTAGAGTTTTTCACTTCATATTCAATGTCATCGTATTCAATCAGCAGTGGAGAGAGTTTAGTTAAGGTTAATGCTTCTTTCATCAACGCCATGAATTCAGAATCAACTATCACTACTTTAGCTTCTGCATGTTCTAGTTGGAACGCTACGACTGCAGCATCTAAACGAGTATTAATTGAGTGCAGAACGCCACCAGACATGGGTACACCATAATGACATTCTAACATTGCAGGTGTATTCGCTAGCATCACCGAAACAGTATCACCTCGGCCAATTCCTTCGTTAGAAAGACTTGAGGCTAATTGACGAGAACGCTGGTAAAATTCACTATAGTTACGTTTTAACCCTCCATGAATAATAGCCGTGTGTTCTGGAAAAATACTGGCAGCACGCGAAAGAAAACTCAAAGGCGTTAGAGGCTGATGATTTGCAGGATTTTTATCTAAATCAGTGTTGTATGGATTAGCCATTGAATACCTATTTTTGAATCGATGCTATTTATCTAACTACTATTTAAACTATGTATTTATTTAGCCTATTTATCTAACCATTGCGCGCTACGTTTTTCAATAAATGCTTGAATACCTTCTTCAGCATCGTGTTTTAGCATGTTATTAACCATAACTTGTGATGTGTATGCATAAGCATCTTCAAGACTTAAGTCATTTTGTTCGTAAAACGCCTTCTTACCTGTCGCCAAAGTCATGCTTGATTTACTCGCAATCTTCTCCGCAATTTCCATAGTGAAAGTGCTTAATGAACCTGCATCAGTTACTTGATTAATTAAACCAATTTCAGCGGCGCGACCAGGGGAAACCATATCACCCGTAAGCAACATTTCCATCGCATGTTTATTGGAGACATTGCGTGAAAGTGCAACCATTGGTGTCGAACAGAACAATCCGATGTGAACGCCAGGCGTACTAAATTTAGCTGTATCAGCCGCATAGGCTAAATCACAACTGGCTACTAATTGACAACCAGCAGCAGTCGCAACTCCAGCAACTTCTGCAATCACTGGTTTCGGGTTATTAACGATGCTTTGCATCATGCCAGAACAGGTTTCCATGATCTTTGTGAAGTAGACTTCTCCATTATCATGAGCATCGCGCCCTGCTGTCATTTCTTTTAAGTCATGACCTGCACAAAAAGCGGGGCCATTTGCAGCGAGTATAATTACTCTCACTGATGCGTCTAATGCAGATGAACGCATGATTTCACCAAGACTTTCTAACATAGCCTCAGAAAGAGCATTGCGACGACCATTATCATTAAGGGTAAGTCGTAATACTCCCGATTCTGTTAGTTCTTGAATTATAATTTCAGTATTTTCAGTCTCGGACATTATGCTTCCTTATTTCTAATTAATTTTGATCTCTACATGTTCTGCTAAAGAGTTAGCGACAAAGCAATACCTATGCGCACGTTCATGCATTTCTGATAACTCATCGTCACTAACTTTAAAACCTATATCAAACTCAACAATAGGATTAAGCTCGATTTTCGATATACACATTTTGCCTTTAGGATCTTTACCTAAATGTGCATCAGCTCTATCTTTAAAACTAGCAACCGGCCATTTTACTTTAGCCGCTAAAGCCAAGAAAGTCATCATGTGGCAACTACTTAATGCTGCTGCTAATGCTTGTTCAGGATTAGTATTTAGCGGATCACCTCCCCAACTAGGAGCAGCATCAGCTTGTAGCATATAAATATCGTTGAACTTAATATGGTGTTCACTTGAATATTTATTTGGCAGTAACTCAGCTTCTTGTCGCTGCCACGTTAACTCTATAGATAACTCAGACATATTTTATTTCTCTAAATTTAGACCAAAAATTTAAGCCACACCAGAAGCTTTCTTTTTCTGCGGGTCATAAAATGGTTTTTCAACTATCGTAGCAACAGCTAACCCCTGCGGCATCTGTACCTGAAGTCTAGCCCCTATTTCTATGTAATCGATTTCTAACATAGCAAGTGCGATATTCTTATCAAGTCGTGGCGAATAGATTGCGGAAGTTACTTTACCCACTGTTTTTTCACCAGCCAATACCTGCCAGAAAGTCGTATTCGGGTCAGTAAGTGCATCACCTTTAATTTCAAGCCCCACTTGTTTTTGCGTTACACCCTGCTCTACGATTCGTTGCAATGCTTTCTTACCAATAAAATCTATATCACTATCTAGGTTAATCAAACGATCCAATCCTAGTTCGAACGGGTTATTACTCATATCCATATCTGCATGATAAGAAAGCATTGCACCTTCAATTCTGCGAATAGAAGAAGTGTGACCTGGTTTAAGATTATGTGGCTTACCTGCTTCCATAATCTTTTCCCATAACTGGTCACCAAATACAGAGTCCCTTAGGTAGATCTCGTATCCAAGTTCACTTGACCAGCCTGTGCGTGAAATGATGAGAGGAATGCCATCTAGCTCAACTTCTCTTAACCAATAATATTTAAGATCTTCAACGTCGTTGCCAAACAGCACCTTCATTATTTCGCCAGACTTTGGTCCTTGTAATTGCAATGGGGACACATCAGGTTCAGAAATATTCACGTCTAATCCAGAATTAACCGCGACGCCTTGAGCCCAAAGTAGAATATCGTTATCCGCTAAGGACAACCAAAAGTGATTTTCTGCTAAACGAAGTAAAACAGGATCATTTATAATGCCGCCATCAGCGTTAGTGATAATGACGTATTTACATTGACCTACAGCACAATTCGACAAATCCCGCGACGTAAGCATTTGAGTAAATTTCGCAGCATCTGGGCCGGTTATCTCAACTTGGCGCTCAACCGCAACATCACAAAGAATCGCATCATTAATTAAATTCCAATAATTTTGAATAGAATCGCCAAAATCCCGTGGAATATACATGTGGTTGTATACAGAGAATGTCTGAGCTCCCCACCGAACTGTTGCATCGAAGTAAGGTGATTTTCTAATCTGTGTTCCAAAACCAAAATCACTAGGTTGTTTGTTAGCCATTTTTTACTCTCAAGTTTTTGTCATGAACAGATAAATAATAGCTGAGAGTAGCGTTACAAGCGGTCTAAACAATAGATTCAAAAAGAATAATTAGACCTATTTTATAATTGATTAAGTCTATTTGGACACTTTGGTTAAAAACACAATAATGGAATTTATTGATCAGTTAGAGTTTTTAAAAGATTGAGAGGTCTTGATTTAACCTCACGAGTCACAAAGTAAGTGATGTAACGATCTATCCCAATTTCATCATCTACTAATTGTTCCATCGTATCTTGAAAAGAAGATAGACTAGGTGAGATAACCGTCATCACATAATCAAAGCCACCTCCTGTTGCAACACAGCTTACAATTTCACTTATGCTTTCTATGTGGGACTCAAACCGCTTGAAGTCTTTTTTTTGATGCTTTTTTAGTGAAATGGTAACAATGACTTTAGTTAAATCAATAACCTTACTGATATCAATATCAGCGTAGTAACCGCGAATCAATCCAGCTTTTTTTAATTTAGCCAATCGAGTCCAACAAGAGGTTGGAGATAGATTAACCATTTCAGAAAGTCCAGTTTTACTTAGCTGTCCATGGTTCTGGATGGCGTTTAATATGCGAATATCAGGCGCATCTAAAGTTAACTTATTCATATTGATTAATAGTATAGAAACAGAAACTCAAGATCGCTCTTTATTTATATAATAAAGTGATTTTTTTGTTCTATTTAAAACCCTAGTTAATATTAATCTCTACGTGATCAGCTAAAGAGTTAGCGACAAAGCAATACCTGTGTGCTCGTTTGTGCATTTCAGCTAGCTTATCTGCACTAACCTCAAACCCTGCATCAAACTCAACGATAGGATTAAGCTCAATTCTTGAAATACACATTTTCCCTTTTGGGTCTTTATCTATATACGCTTCAGCTCTATCTTTAAAATTAGAAACAGGCCATTGAACCTTAGCTGCTAATGCCAAAAAGGTCATCATGTGACAGCTACTTAGTGACGCTGCTAATGCTTGTTCCGGATTAGTATTTAATGGATTTCCACCCCATTCAGGTGCAGCATCAAATTGTACTTCGTACAATTCATTATATTTAATGATATGTTCAGTTGAGTATTCCCTAAAGATCAATTCAGACTCTAGTCGTTGCCATGATAATTCTATTGATAATACAGACATAATTTGCCCCTCTTGATTTAAGTATAGGAACAGAAGGTTTGTATTACTTTTTTTTGTGGTAAAAAATGACTTTTAAATAATAACTTTGGAGGAATCCCATAATCCTAAAACATGTTATCTTAATATATTTATATATTTGGAGTATTAAATGCCAGTCATATTCTGCACCCCCACAAGCCATCGAGTTTTTATGTTTGATAAAGATGCCGCTTTTATGCTGAATGCAATGAAAACTAGTGGCAATATTCCGGGCGCTTTATTTTCTGAAGCTGTTACAGGCGCTCTTGAATCTTTGAAAAGCCGAATCGAACTAGACGCTAATGAAGAAGGCTCAAATGAAGAAGATACTGAGCAAAGTAGTGCAAATGATAACGATAGTAACTATGTAGGCGTTAACACCAAAGCACTTCCGTTAATCGAGTTAATGGAAAGAGCGATCGAACAAAATGAAAAGCTAATGTGGGATAAGGGTTAAATAGGAGTTTCAAATAGATTAAAAGACACCCCAACCTTTTTGCCTATCTCTTGAAAATAGGCAAAAAGGCAGGGGGTGTCTTTTATATAATTATTGATTAGCCGCCTTCGGCGTATCTTGAGTTGGTCTGCTTAAATTACGCATTGTGCTAATAAGATTCGATGAACCAAGCACGGCAGCAGCGCCTTCTAAGCCACCCGAATTACCCTGGCTGGTTACTAGCACTGAAGGAACTTTAACAATATCAGGGTTTTTAACTGCAGCTTGTAGAATTTTATCTAATGCCTGTAATTGCATTACGCGCTCTTCACCTAAGACTTTAACCTGCTCTTTTTGACCTAAAGCAATCTCTATCAGCTTCAATTTTTGACCTTCACCTTCTAGCTTGAGTTTTTCTTTTTCAAACTCTGCGGCCTGCTTCGCAATCTCTGCGCGTACTAGCTCTTCCTGCTGATTTGCGGTTGAACGTTCACGCTCTACTGCGATACGTTGTTGCTGAGCAATTTGTTCTTTAGCGTATGTTTCTTGCAACTGTGCGGCTAACTGCTCACGTAAGGTTGCAACTAATAGTTCCGGTGGAATTGCAGGTTCACCCATACGAACTTCTTGAATACTCACACCTGCTTTCAAGCCTTCTTTACCAATCGCTTTTTCTACTAAGGATACAATCTCATCACGTTTTTTGATGAAATCCAAAGCACGTCGATCACCATGACCACCAATAGTACGTAAAATATCGCGAATTGCAGGAGTGATAATATTATCTTCGACTTGCTTAAGATTACCCACTGACGCCACAACCTGAGCCGCATTTTTTGGATGAACTTGAACAATCACACGCATTTCAACGGGAATAGTCCAACCTTCGACACGAACATTAATAGCTCTATCAGCTGCGTCTTTAGGCACTTTTATTGCGACTGTGCTTTCTTTCTGTTTAATCGTACCGTTATCATCAACGGTTAAATCAATGATGCGTTTATTGTAACCACCTTTGTAAGTCCATGTTTGTAGGCGCGTCGGGATAATAGTTGATACATACGCACGCTCATTTAAATAATAACGACCTGGTGGCAGAGGCTCTTCCCAAACACCAATACAACCTTTAGGTACGATAGGTGTTGCAACGCGTGCGCCTGTAGTACCAGCCGTTAAAGTATCACTTGTACAGTTTTCTGAAGTTTTCACGTTAGAACGAATCACTGCAACATGACCTGTCGGGACATCAAGAGATTTGCCTAGTTTAATTTCGAATAAGTACTGGTTGATGCGGTATTTACCAGGGCGTAACACGTCAAGCTGAGGGCCTTTTTGACCTTTACCTGCGGTTAAGAAATGCGACGCATCTAGCATTTTATCAAAATTCTCATCGCCCCAAGTATCTGCAATAAACTGGTTTGAACGTAATGGCTTGCCATCTTTAGCCACTAATAAACCATAGTTACCCTCAGGAATATCGATAACTGGATAATACTCAGTGTTATATAAAATTTGAACCAATGGAATAAAATGAAAACCAGGACCAATTATTTTTGCTTGTGGTCCTTTTTCCGAATCAGGAGCGATGATACGTCCTGATGGAAGATCACTTGCCATATATATACGATTCAAGTGGCCCACTTCATCAGGACCAACAACGATAAATGAGCGACTTAATAAACCAAAAACACCCGCCAAGAAAAATACAACTTGTAGCAGATACTGTATTTTAGGTTTAGATTTTAAAAGGCCTTTATCATCCGAGCTTTTAAATAAGTAAACCGAATATAAAATCAGTGCGATAGATACCAGTGCGATTATCATGAGTCTTCCCTTTTCTTATTATGTTTTATTAAATCAATTATTTTTTTAAGAATGATACTACAAGTAATATTTGTAATGGCCTGTTTAAGATGAGATGTAAAATAAATGCTTAAAAATGAAAATCTAATGTACAAAAAAGCTCAATAGATTAAAAAATGCATCCCCCAACTTTTTTATTTCCCCTCTTTTTATAAAAGGAGATATTAGCTGGCACAAAAAAACCTGAACGAATCAGGTTTTTTTTAATTCTGTAAGAAGTAAAAAACTTATTTGATTTTAGCTTCTTTGAATTCAACGTGCTTACGAACTTTTGGATCGTATTTCATCATAACCAGTTTTTCAGTCATGGTACGTTTGTTTTTAGTGGTAGTGTAGAAATACCCAGTGTCAGCTGTTGAAACTAATTTGATTTTATCACGCATAATTATTCTCCTTTAGACCTTTTCGCCACGAGCACGAATTTCAGCCAAAACCACATCGATGCCTTTTTTATCAATGATACGCATGCCTTTAGTGGTCAAACGTAACTTGATGAATTTGTTTTCTGACTCAACCCAAAAACGATGTGATTGTAGGTTAGGTAAAAAACGACGTCTTGTTCTATTGTTAGCGTGAGATACGTTGTTTCCAACTACCGGACGCTTTCCTGTTACCTGGCAAACTTTAGCCATGATAAATCTCCAAAATCTTATTGTTACGAATATTACAAAGACACTCAGGAATATGCCTGAGGGTCGAAAGGCGCATAATTCTATCTAAACATCAGCTGTGCATCAAGTTTAATCTCAATTATTTAGGTTTTTTATCTTAAAAAGCTCTGATAAGCAGGGTTATCAGTTTCATCCCAGTATTCATAACCTAAATCTTCAAGAGATTGAGTAAATTGTTCATGTTCAGCGTCAGGAACTTGAATACCAATCAAAACGCGACCAAAGTCTGAACCGTGATTACGATAGTGAAATAAACTAATATTCCACGTGCCACCCATACTGCTTAAAAAATGCAGCAACGCACCTGGTTTTTCAGGGAAGCTAAAGCGATACAAACGCTCATCACTAATAGTTTTTGCATGTCCGCCAATCATAAAGCGCAGATGGACTTTTGCCAATTCGTTATCCGTCAAATCTAATACGGTGTAATCTTGTTGCTGTAAGTCATCCATGATTTGCTGTTTTTCAGCATCACCGTCACTAATCTTAACGCCAGTAAATACTTGAGCATCAGCGATATCAGAATAACGATAATTGAATTCAGTAATACTTCTATCACCCAAGGCTTCGCAAAAATCTCTAAAACTATTCGGTCGTTCTGGAATAGTCACGCCAAAAATAGCTTCGCGCTTTTCACCTATTTCTGCGCGTTCTGCAACATGCCGCAAGCGATCGAAATTGATATTGGCTCCACTGCTAATCGCGATTAACTGCTGGCCTTTAATTTGGTGCTTATTCACATACTTTTTTAAACCAGCAACACCTAAGGCTCCAGCAGGCTCTAGCATAGTTCTGGTATCTTCAAATACATCTTTAATTGCGGCGCAAGTTTCGTCTGTCGTCACCGTAATCATTGCATCTACTAAGGTATTAACGATATCGAATGTATTCTTGCCCGCCTGGCGCACTGCTGCACCGTCGGCAAATGTTCCAATACTGTCTAACTCTACGAGCTTACCTTGCTTTACAGCCTCGGTCATACTCGGAGCCTCCTCATGTTCTACCCCGATAACTTTGGTAGATGGGCTCAAATATTTAATATAACTGGCTATACCTGAAAGCAATCCTCCGCCGCCAACGCAAACGAATATTATATCTATAGGATCAGGATGTTGACGTAAAAGCTCCATGCCAATCGTGCCTTGGCCTGCAATCACATCTAAATCATCAAAGGGGTGAATAAAAGTCAGTCCTTCTTTTTGGCATAATTCCATTGCATGTGCATATGCATCGTCAAAATTATTACCAACGAGAACAGCATTGCCGCCATAAGACTTCACACCTTTGATTTTTATCTCTGGAGTAATTTTAGGCATTACGATCGTTGTCTCAATACCTAACTTTTGTCCCGCAATCGCTACACCTTGCGCATGATTGCCAGCAGAAGCCGCAACTACACCTCGTACTTTCTCTTCGTCGGACAATTGAAACATGCGATTAAATGCGCCACGTAACTTAAACGAGAAAACTGGTTGTAAATCTTCTCTTTTGAGAAAAATATGGTTTTCGTAACGCTTAGAAAGTGATTTCGCAGGATCAAGCGGTGACTCAATCGCCACATCATAAACTCTCGCCGTCAGTATTTTTTCGATGAGTTTGCTGTGCATTTCTTTATTCATATACCGACTGTACGAGTAGATGAAAAAAGGTGCAAGAAATTAACACTTTTAGGTATGATGATATTAATAATAATCACCCTATTTTTACTGGAGTTTCCATGACACAAGATGAGATGAAAATTGCTGCTGCTGAAGCTGCAATGAAGTATGTAGAGCCTGGCATGATTGTAGGTGTTGGTACTGGCTCAACCGCGAATCATTTCATCGATGCTTTAGCTAGAATGAAGCATGATATCGAAGGTACCGTTGCTAGTTCAATCGCGACGGAAGAACGCCTAAAAAGTCATGGCATTCGAGTTATGGAACTGAATAATGCCGGTCAGTTGTCACTGTATATAGATGGTGCTGATGAATCTGACAAACACTTAAACCTAATTAAAGGCGGTGGCGGTGCATTAACTCGTGAAAAGATTGTAGCGGGTGCCAGCGACAAATTCATTTGTATAGCTGACGAATCTAAGCTGGTTGATGTTATGGGCAAGTTTCCACTGCCTGTAGAAGTTATTCCAATGGCTAGAAGTTTTGTTGCACGAGAAATTGTGAAGATGGGTGGAAAACCAATTCTTCGTGAAGGCTTTACTACCGATAATGGGAATATTATTTTGGATGTGAAAGGTTTAGAAATTTTAGAGCCAGTTCAGATGGAAGATAATTTCAATAAAATTGCTGGTGTGGTTACTGTTGGTTTATTTGCCAGGCGACCTGCGGATGTATTAATTTTAGGTACACCGAAAGGAGCGAAGGTAATTACCTAATTCATATAATGATATGGGTAAACTCGCTATTAAATTGACTAGAGTCTTATCTGGTAAGTTCAACAGTACGTTGATAGAAAATTGCCATTGATCTTTTACCGTTTTTTAGCCTTAGAAAAAACAGTTTTTGTTAAGAGCTACGATTAGCCAGTGTTAGTTTCTGGCTCAACTAATTTTAATTGATCACTTTTGATTCGATTAAAAATCTCTTCACGGTGAACAGCAACTTCTTTTGGCGCGTCTATACCAATACGAACTTGATTGCCTTTAACACCAATCACAGTGATCGAAACATCATCACCAATCATCAGTGTTTCACCGATGCGTCTGGTTAAAATTAACATGGTAAATCTCCGTTATTGTAATTATTTAGCTCCTATCCTGAAGCTATAAATTTATCGTTTTCTTATTTTTGGGTTTTACAGCCTATATTTTCTTTTTGAAAAATCTTGCATAAAAAGAAAGCATTAACTCTTTGTAGTTTTTATTTTTGTTTTAAACCACTTTTTCCGATATACGGTGTAAT